>CANGMU010000217.1 GCA_947454665.1 Pseudomonadota bacterium
CCGAGGAAGCGATCTGGCTCGACCTGATGGAACCGACCGTCGATGAAGAACGACTCGTCGAGGCGCGCCTGGGCGTCGACGTCCCCACGCGCGAGGAGATGCGCGAGATCGAATCGTCGAACCGCCTGTACGAAGAAGACGGCGCGCTCTACCTGACGGCAACGATCGTCACCAAACTGGACACCGAACTGCCGGTGAACGCGCAGGTGACCTTCATCCTGCAGGGTTCGCGCATCGTCACGAACCGCTACACCGACCCGCTGCCTTTCCGGCGCTATATCGCGTATGCGGACAACCATCCAGCCGCCTGCAACAATGCCGCGGCGATCCTGACCGGCCTCATCGAATCGATCGTGAACCGCATCGCCGACGTGATCGAACGCGTCGGCAGCGACATGGATGCGGTGTCAGCGGATGTGTTCGGCACACCGCGCCAACGCGCGGTGAGAGGTGGCGGCAAACGCGACTTCGGCAAGGTGCTGGAGCGCGTGGGCCAGGGCGGCGAACTGATCTCCAAGGCGCGCGAGAGCCTTGTCAGCTTGTCGCGCCTGCTGGCCTTCGTGCAGCAGTCGAGCGTGCCGCTGCCGCAGGACGTGCGCACGCGGCTGCGCACGCTGTCGAAGGACGTGGTCGCCATGAGCGACCACGCGAGCTTCCTCGGCACGAACCTCAACTTCCTGCTCGATGCCACGCTCGGCATGGTCAACATCGAGCAGAACAACATCCTCAAGATCTTCTCGGTCGTGACGGTGTTCCTGCTGCCGCCCTCGGTCATCGCCGGCATCTACGGCATGAACTTCCAGCACATCCCCTTCCTCGACAGCTACTGGGGCTTCTACACGGCGATCGCCGTGATGGTGGCCTCGGCCGTCATCCCCTGGGCTGTGTTCAAGCGACGCGGCTGGCTCTAAGCCGCGCTACTCCGGCGCGTAAGGCTTCAGCGGGAACTCCAGCAGCTTCTCCGAGCACTCTTCTTCCGGCAGTTCTGTGCTGTCCGGCAGGCGCTTGAAGGCTGCTCGTGCAGTCCAGGGCTTCACGTAATACGTCGGATCATCGACCGTGACGCGCACGTCCAGCGTGTTGTGGTCTGCGAGATGCCAGCGTTCCGTGACCTTCATGCCGGGCGACTGCGGCAAGCCTGCGGCATCGAGCCATTGCTTGCCGTTGAAGGACGCCGTCTCGATGACGAGCGTGTCGCCCTGCCAGCCACCGGAGGATATGCCCTCCCAGGTCGGATCCGGATCGTCGAGCTTCAGCGGGCCATCCAGCCAGATGTGACGCACGAGATGGCGCGCCTGATGAAAGACCATGACCTTCGCAGGCGTCTGCGTGATCAGGAAAGGCGCTTCCATCGTCAGGATGCGCGGCGTGCCCGGCGGCAGGCAGAGCGCCATCGGATCCGCGCCGCGGGCGCGCTGCGCCTTGAGACCTGCGGCATTGAGCGGCGGCAGCTTGCCGTCTTCTGTGCGCAGGCCCTTGGCAGGCGCGATGGCCTGCCACACGCCGGCGATGCGCGGACGGCTGCGCTCCGCGGCGACGAGCGCGCGGGATTTTTGCTCTGCCGCGGCGACACGCGCACGCGCGGCGTTTTCCTGTGCAGAGGAACTGCTGGCTTCAGCCGCATGGACAGCCGGAAAGCAGAGTACGGAGACAGTGACGGCGAGGATCGTCTTCAAGTTGTTGTTCATGACCGCGCCCTCAATGCCGGCGCAGCCGGCCCGAGGCGTCCGGCTTGTTGCGGTTGATTTCTTCGCAGACGTATTCGCCCATGCGGAACTCCGGCGCCCAGCGGAACTGCGCACGCGCCGTCCACGGATGCGCGTAGGTCTTCGGGTCGTCGATCGTGTAGGTGATCTCGAGGACGTCCGGCGCGCGCTTCTGGTAACGCTCGGTCACCGTCAGTGCGCTGCTCTTGGGGCGCCCTTCTTCGTCCACCTGCGTGTAGCCATTCAGGCCCGTCGTCTTCACGACCAGCGCATCGCCTTCCCAGTGGCCCACCGAATAGCCGAGATAGCTCGGCTCGTAGCCCGCCGGCGGCGCCGTGCGGTCCATGTGGATGACCCGGTAGTTGTGCATGACCTCGATGGCAATCATCGTGCGCTCCGGCGTCTGCACGATGTCCAGCGGATAGGGCACCGGGATCACGCGCGGCACGCCGCTTGGCAGGCAGGACGCGTTCGGGTCGAAGAGCGGCATGCCCGCCGCCTCCGCCGCCTTGCGCTGTTCGAAGAAGGCCGCGGCCCAGGGCAGGAAGGGCGTCGGCGAGCCGTCCATCGGCATGATGGTCCGGTTGCTGCTCATCGAGATCCAGCTGCCCGAAATATTCGGCACTGAATCCGGCACCCGGATGTCCCGGCGGGTCGCGTCGCCCATGGCCACTGACGCCGGAGGCTGTTGGCCCCAGGCTGACGACAGGCACAACAGGCCCGCCAGCACCATCATCGTCGCTGTTCTTGGCATCACATCAGAGTCCCCCGTTCGAACTCATGGATTTCATTCTCTGCAGGACCAGCTCGGTGCGGCTAGGGTCTGCGAGCAGGCCAGGTAATACGTTCCGGAATCCTTCATCAGCAAGCAGCTGATCAAAGCTTCGGCGGATGAAGCCATTCACGTCTTCGGGCGCCTCGGCCAATTCCAAGGCCAGCTCCTCTCTTCCATCTACGATATTCAGAACGTCCTCAAGATCATGACTCATCAGGGCATCGTTTCGCCCTCGGCTTGAGAAGGCCTCCAGCTTGGTCGCCACGAAGGCAACCGCTGTCACCAGCCGAATGGCGACCCCTTCACCCAAGTCGGTATCCATCGCGGTATGGATCGCGTAGGGGTACCAACTGTTTGAAAAACCCAGGACATCGGAATGGGCGGGCATCAGGTCAAAGACCATTCCGGAGTCCGCGTGAACCCACCGGCAGATCACGTCGCTGGTGGCATCACGTCGAAAACCGCAGTCGGCCACTTGTTCTTCCAGCCGGTGGAAAAGGTGCCGACGGATGTCGACCACCGCATCTATGTCGCGCGTTGCTCGCACCGCCGCCGCCAAAGGATCTGACACCAGCAGTCCCGCCACTGCGCCGCCCACGAATACAACTTGGCTCCGCAATTCGCCCAATGCCGTGGCGATACATCGAAGGCCAGGCAGATTCGGATCACTGGCTCGCATCCGTTGCCTTGGATTCAGCGCACATCAATTCGGCTTCAAGCGCTTTCGCAGCCAAGGATCTTTCCCGCGCCCGACCAATCCGCAGCGCATCGACCAGGGCAAGCATCCTGTGGAGCGCGGGATCAGCCAAGGCTGCCTGAGGTGCCGTCCGGTAGAGCGGCGACAGCGAGGGGCCCTTTGCGGTCCCCAAGGAGTGCGCCCAAACCGGCGCTTCCCCGGGAGGCACGACCAATTTTCCCGCCAAGGGCTCGACCCCGAAAGCCGTCGGGACGCCCCGCTTGAGGGGGCCGGGCGCCGCAGGCCACACATAGCGCACCCCATGCAGCACGAACTCCAGCAAATTGGGACGGATGGGCGACCACTCTCCCCGACCTTGCGTGACGGCGAGACCCGCCGCCACGGCCCGCCTCACGCAGGCATGAACTTCCGATGCGCTGAGCGAAAGGGCCTTTGCCAAACCCGCATACGTCCAGCGCTGCGGCGGATGGGCCGCCACCTTCAGTAGCACCAGCAGGTCTTGGGGTTTAAGTTCCATCACTCGCTTATTCGCTATTCGCGAATTACGAATATTGGGCCAACCCGACCGCCGCGTCAACCACTGGGGGGCCAAGACAACCCCCCCGATCTCCGTCGATTTACGTACAATCGCGGCCCGGACACGCGCCCGTAGCTCAGCTGGATAGAGTACTGCCCTCCGAAGGCAGGGGTCACTGGTTCGAATCAAGTCGGGCGCGCCAGATCCAATAAAAAGCCGA
>CANGMU010000218.1 GCA_947454665.1 Pseudomonadota bacterium
GAGACGGTGATCCCGGATGGCTACCGAAACCTTGCGGATTCAGACCTTCTGGAGGACGCGCCAATGAGACGTGAGCCGGCTTCGGCCCTGATCCTGATGTTCGCGCTGGGGGGCTGTGGCGGTGGAAGCGACAGTGCTGCCATCAATACGGCACCGGCCTCGGCGGTGCCGCCCGGCGCACCGACGATCGGCGCTGCCACTGCAGCAGATTCCAGCGCGAGTATCGCGTTCACCTCGCCATCTGCCACGGGTTCGGCGGCCATCACGGGATATACCGCGACCTGCACGGCCAACGCCGCATCGGTTACCGGGACCGCTGCCGGCAGTCCGATCGTCGTGACGGGCCTGATCAATGGCACGACCTATACGTGCAGCGTCAAGGCAAACAGCACCGCGGGCACGAGTGCCGCGTCGGGCACCGTCAGCGTCACACCCGTCGGGGGTGTTGGCGTCTCAGGATCGACGGCACCCGTGCTGTGCAGCTACAGCTACAGCGCCTTCAACAGCTCAGCGTCGGTCAACAACACCAGCACGGCAAACTGGAGCTGCAATGCCACGCAGCGATTGCTGTCCGCCAATGGCATTCCGGATCACGCCGTGGGTACTTTTCCGAACCCCAACAACCCCAACACCATCACGGCCCAGACCGTCTCGGCCAGCACCACGCTGGTGCCCGCCATCGCGAACGCCACGGGCAGCTTTGCCCAGATCACGGGCTATGTGCTCAACGGCGTGAAGCTCGAGCCGGGCACCGGAGGCACCTGTGACTCGTCCGGCAGCAGCTGCAGCCTGATAGGTGGCACTGGCACCTGGCGGATTGAAGCACTCACCAACAAGTCCGCATTCAACTTCGGTGATGACTTCAATAACGCCCATGTTCAGCCGACCGGGATGTATCACTACCACGGGCTTCCAGAGGGGTTCATCACCAAGTTGGGTCGCGGCACTGCCATGACGCTGGTCGCCTGGGCGGCCGATGGCTATCCCATCTATGCGCGCTATGGCTACACGGTCGCCGAGGATGCCAGTTCGCCCGTCAAGGTCATGATCCCGCGCTTTCGCCTCAAGACGGCGCCGGATGCCGGTCGGCCGGCGACCAGCCTGTATGCAATGGGCACCTTCACCCAGGACTGGACCTACGACGCCAGCCTGGCCGGTGACTTGGATGAGTGCAACGGGCGTACCGGCGTCACGCCGGAGTTTCCACGCGGCATTTATTACTACGTGATCACCGAGGCGTACCCGTTCATCGGTCGCTGCCTCAAAGGCACGTTCACGGCCCAGGGTGGTCCACCGCCGCCGCCGGGATGAGCCTTGCGCTGAAAGGACGCTGGGCCTGCTGCCTTGTGCTGGGCATCGTGTGGTTTGCGCCAGCGCAGGCCCACCTCATGCCTGCACGGCACGGCACACTCAATCTGGTGGACGATGGGGCTTACCTGGTCCTGTCCGTGCCCGCTGCGGCATTCTCGGGTGCGGACAACAATCACGATGGCAGCCTGTCGCTGCCGGAGCTGCGGGCCGGCTGGAAATATCTGTCGGAACGCGTCCAGCAGACGGTACAAGTGCTCGATGCCGGCGAGGCTCGTCCGCTTGAGGGCCTTATTCTCACGCCGACGGCTGAGAGCGATCTGCCTGGTGCGCCGATGACGCAGTTGCTGGTGATGGGGCGTTTTGCCTTGTCGGGGCCGACACCCGATTCCTCCCTGCGCTTCCGCTTGCTGGCTTTCGACCCTGAAAAATCAACTGATCGCGTGCAGTTGCGCGTTACCCGTGGAGCCGACACCAGCTTGTTGTCGCTGGATCCGACGGCGTCCGAGCGCGTGTTGTTCCCGTCGCGCGTACAGGTGCTTTCGGAATCATTCAGTCAAGGTTTGCAGCACATCCTGCGTGGCTATGACCATCTGGTCTTCGTGCTGGTGCTGCTGCTGGCCCTGCCATACTGGCGTCCGGCCCTGCTCCTGCTCAGCGGCTTCACGCTGGGCCATGCAGTGACGCTGATGGCCGGTGGGCTGGGCTGGGTCGACGTGTCTGCGTCGCTGGTTGAGCCTGCCATCCTGGCCACGATCGCCGGCGTCGCGAGCCTGGAGGTTTACCTGCGTTGGCGGTGTCGGCCGTTCGCTCTTCGATGGCGGATGGGCCTGGTGTTCGCCTGTGCGCTGGTGCATGGACTCGGGTTTTCCCAAGCCGTGCGGGAACTGGGCTTGCAGGGCGATCGGCTCTGGCCGACCTTGCTGGGCTTCAATCTGGGGATCGAAGCCGGGCAGTTTCTCGTGGCACTGCCGTGCCTGGCCCTGCTGGCCCTCGCGCGGCGCCATCTGTCGAGTGCTACACGAGGGGCGACTGGCCTCAGCCGCGCCTGACGAAATCGCGGATTCGGCACGCTGCCTCGACGCATTCATCAATGGTCGCGACCAGCGAAAGGCGGATGCGACCGGCGCCTGGGTTGCTGCCGGCATTATCGCGGGCGAGGTAAGTCCCCGGCACGACGGTGACGTTCTGCGTCTCGAAAAGCCCCGCGGTGAAGGCGACATCATCGCCCGGCACTTTCTGCCACAGGTAAAACCCGCCCTCCGGTCGCTCGACGTCGAGCACCTCGGACAGGATCGGCACTACGCGTTCGTACTTCTCGCGATAGAGCGCGCGGTTCTCGCGCACATGTACGTCATCGTTCCAGGCCAGGATGCTCGCACGCTGCGTCGGGATCGGCATTGCACAGCCGTGGTAGGTCCGGTACAGCAGGAACTTCGCCATCGTGTCCGGGCATCCGGCGACGAAGCCCGAACGCAGGCCCGGCACGCTGGAACGCTTCGACAAGGAATGGAAGACCATGCAATGACGAAAGGCGTCGTTGCCCATCTCGTGCGCCACGGCCAATAGCGATGGGGGCGGGTCGGACTCGTCGTCGTAGAGTTCCGCGTAGCACTCGTCGGCCGCGATCATGAAGTCATGTCGCGCAGCAAGTTCCAGGGCCTTGCGCAGGTATTCGCGCGACAGGACGGACCCCACCGGGTTGCCAGGGCTGCAGAGGAACAGCACTTGGCAGCGACGCCACATCGCGGCGTCGATTGCATCGAGATCAGGCAAGTAGCCGTTGGCCTGTGTCGTATCCAGATAGACGGGCTCGGCACCGGCCAGCAGGGCCGCGCCTTCATAGATCTGGTAGCAGGGGTTCGGCATCAACACGGCAGGCTGTTCCGCCGTACGGTCGACAACTGCCTGCACGAAGGCGAACAGCGCTTCGCGCGTGCCGTTCACGGGCAGCACCATCCGTCCCGCATCGACGGACCCCGCTGGCAACGTGAACCGTCGCTCAAGCCAGCGGGCGCAGGCGTCGCGCGTCTCGTCGAGCCCCTTGGTCGCTGGGTAGCTGCCCAGCTCATCCATGCCGTCGCGCAGAGCCTGCAGCACGAAGGCCGGCGGCGCGTGTTTGGGCTCGCCGATCGACAAGGCAATGTGGCGCAGCCCGGTCGGTGACTTGAGTGGTGCCTTCAGTCTCGCAAGTCGTTCGAAGGGGTAGGCGACCAGTCGCCCGAGGTCTGGGTTCATGCCGGTTCCGATGTCAGGGGCCGCGGTGCAGCGCGGCCAGCAGCCGCTGGCGGAGGTTTTCCGTCGCAGCCTCGTCGAGCGGTTGCTGCGCGGGGTCCGTGACGTAGAAGACGTCCTCAGCGCGTTCACCCAGGGTGCTGATCTTCGCGCCGTGCAGGTCGATGCGGGATTCCCACAGCACCTTGCCCACGTCACAGAGCAGGCCGGGCCGGTCGCCCGCCACCAGTTCCAGCACCGTGCGACGGTTGTGCTCGTCGGTGCTGATCGCGATCTGCGTCGGCGTGTTGAACATGCGCACCTGACGCGGTGCGCGGCGCGATACGCCGAGCGGGGACTCTTCGGGCC
>CANGMU010000219.1 GCA_947454665.1 Pseudomonadota bacterium
ATGAGCCGGAGCAGCGCGAGGCACTGCGCCTGCGCGCTTCGCTGCGTGGGCCGGAATTGCCGGAAGACTGCGCGCTCTACCTGCAGCGGCATTTCCCGCGCGACATGGCCAGCCTGCAGGGGATCCTCGACCGACTGGACGCGGCGTCCCTGTCGGCCCAGCGACGACTGACGCTGCCGTTCCTGCGGGACGTGCTCAGCGAGCGCTTGCCGCCAGGCGGGTAGCCAGCCGCGCCACGCGACGGCCCAGTGCCTGCGCGAGTGCGGCTTCCGTCGCTGAAGGCTTGCCATCCGGTGCAACGCCCCCGACATGAGATGCGCCATAGGGCGTGCCGCCTTCGCGGGTCGTGGACAGCGCGGCTTCCGAGACCGGCAGGCCGACGAGCGTCATGCCATGGTGGAGCAGCGGTATCATCATCGTCAGCAGCGTGCTTTCCTGGCCGCCGTGCATCGACTGCGAGGACGTGAACACGGCCGCGGGCTTGTCGATGAGGCTGCCGTCGAGCCAGAGGCTTGACGTCTGGTCGATGAAATATTTCAGCGGCGCGGCCATGTTGCCGAAGCGCGTCGGGCTGCCGAGGACCAGGCCGTCGGCAGCGCGCAGGTCGGCCAGCGTCGCATAGGGCGCGCCCTCGGGAGGCACGGCGACGACGGGGCGCTCGTTCTCGGCGCTCAACGGCGGCACGCTGCGCAATTTGGCACGGGCTCCCTCGACGCTTTCGATGCCGCGGCAGACCTGCCGCGCGAGCTCGGCGGTGCTGCCGTGGCGCGAGTAATAGACGACGAGGATCTCTGTCATCCCTTCATCCGCGAGCGGAGGAAGGCCAGCACGCCATCGGCAGCGATCTCTTCGTTCGCACCGCTGCGGCGGTGCCGATATTCCAGGGTGCCGTTGGCCAACCCACGATCGCCGACGACGACGCAGTGCGGGATTCCCAGCAGTTCCGCGTCGGTGAACTTCACGCCCGGCCGCGCGTCACGGTCGTCGTAGAGCACGTCGATGCCGGCTGCGGTGAGCTCGTCATACAGCGCGTCGGCCGCATTGCGCACGGCCTCCGACCTTGCGTGGTTCATCGTCACCAGCAGCACGCGCCACGGCGCGAGCGGTTCGGGCCAGATGATGCCCTTGTCGTCGTGGTTCTGTTCGATGGCGGCTGCCACGATGCGCGTGACGCCGATGCCATAGCAGCCCATCAGCATCGTCAGCGGCTTGCCGTCCGAGTCCAGCACTTCGGCCTTAAGGGCCTCGCTGTACTTGCGGCCGAGCTGGAAGATGTGGCCGACCTCGATGCCACGCACGATGCGCAGGGTGCCCGCGCCGGAAGGGCTCGGGTCGCCGGCCACGACGTTGCGCAGGTCGGCGGCTTCCGGTTCCGGCAGGTCGCGCAGCCAGTTCACGCCGGTCAGGTGCGCGTCCTTCACGTTCGCGCCGCAGACGAAGTCCGCGAGGGCGAGGGCGGCATGGTCCGCGATGATGCGGCAGGTCAGGCCCACCGGGCCGAGGAAGCCCGGTTCGGTGCCGGTGGCCTCGACCACGCGCTCGGGCGCGGCCATGCGCAGCGGGTTCGCAACGCCGGGGATCTTCTGCGCCTTCACGGCGTTCAGTTCATGGTCGCCGCGGACCACGAGCGCAACGATGCCACCCTCGCTGCCTTCGACGATCAACGTCTTGATCGTGCGGTCGGCCGACACGCCCAGCAGGGCGGTCAGCTCGGCGATCGTGCGGGTGCGAGGCGTGGCGACCTGCGTCATCGGCTGCGAGGCCGCGGCACGCGGCGTGGCCGGCGGCAGGGCAGCGGCCAGTTCGAGGTTCGCGGCAAAGCCGTCGCCATCGGACACGGCAATCGCGTCTTCTCCCGAATCCGCCAGCACCTGGAATTCTTCCGAGGCGTTGCCGCCGATGGAGCCGGTGTCCGCGCGCACCGCACGGAAGGTCAGCTCCATGCGCTCGAACATGCGCATGTAGGCCTGCTTCATCGCGTCATAACCGGCCTGCAGCGAGGCCTCGTCCGCATGGAACGAATAAGCATCCTTCATGATGAATTCGCGCCCGCGCATCACGCCGAAGCGCGGGCGGATCTCGTCGCGGAACTTCATCTGGATCTGGTAGAAATTCACCGGCAGCTGGCGATAGCTCTTGAGCTCGCGGCGGGCGAGGTCGGTGATGACTTCCTCGTGCGTCGGGCCGATCACGAAGGCGCGGTCGTGGCGGTCCTTGATGCGCAGCAGCTCAGGGCCGTATTGGTCCCAGCGGCCCGATTCCTGCCACAGCTCGGCCGGCTGGACGGCCGGCATCAGCAGTTCCAGCGCGCCGGCGCGGTCCATTTCCTCGCGGATGATGCCTTCGACCTTGCGCAACACCTTGAGGCCCAGCGGCAGCCAGGTGTAGATGCCCGCGGACAGGCGGCGGATCAGCCCGGCGCGCAGCATCAGCTTGTGGCTGATGACTTCCGCTTCCGACGGGATTTCCTTGACGGTGTTGATCGGGTACTGGGAGAGGCGCATGGCGGGCCGGCGGGGTCGTGGGGAAGCGGCGAAGTCTAGCAGTCTGCTAGGATTGCGGGCACTTATGAGCACCGAACCCACTGTTTCCCGGCCTCGCAGCCGCAGCGTTTACCTGCTGCCCAACCTGCTGACCACCGGCGCCCTGTTCTCGGGGTTCTACGCGATCGTGGCTGCCATCGACGGCAACTTCGAACGGGCCGGCATTGCGATTTTCATGGCCATGCTGCTCGACGGGCTCGATGGCCGCGTCGCGCGTCTCACCAGTACCGAGAGCGCCTTCGGCAAGGAATACGACAGCCTGTCGGACATGGTGTCCTTCGGCGTCGCGCCGGCGCTGGTGACCTACCAGTGGGGCGTCGAGCGCATCTATGAATATGGCCGTGTCTGGGGCCGCATCGGCTGGCTCGCTGCGTTCTTCTACTGCGTGTGCGCTGCGCTGCGCCTGGCGCGCTTCAACATCCGCACCAGCCAGGACAAGCGATATTTCGAAGGCCTGCCCAGCCCGTCTGCGGCCGGCATCGTCGCGGCCTTCATCTGGTCCTCGAGCGAATGGCACGAGCCGGGCCTTGCGGGCCTGCTGATCGCCTTCACCGTCACCGCCTGCGCGGGCGCGCTGATGGTCAGCAGCTTCAGCTTCAACAGCTTTAAGCAGTTCAACCTGGAAGGTCCGGTCAAGTTCGCGACTTTCATCGCCGTGCCGCTGGTCTTCGTGGCGATCGCCCTTTATCCGCCGACGTCGCTGCTCGTCGTGTTCGGCGGCTACGCGCTGTCGGGACCGCTGGTCTGGGCCTGGCGGCGTCTGCGTCGTCCGCAACGGCCTGCGTCCGCCGACGGCAACGGCTGAAGGGCGGTCCCGCCGCCCGAAGATGGACACGCGCAGCCGCTATCTCGACGCGCTCGGAATCGGGCAGTGGGTGTCACGCAGTACCGTGGCCCCCGTGCCGGTCGCCGAGGTTCCCGCTGCACCGTCTGCCACGATGCCCGCCGCGGCGTTGTCCGTCGCGGCAGAGGCCGGCCTGTCGGGCTGGGCCGCGCTGGAAACCGAGGTCGCTGCGTGCACGAAATGTCCGCTGCAAGCCGGCCGCACGGGCACCGTATTCGGCGTGGGCAACCGGCTCGCGGAATGGATGGTGATCGGCGGCGCGCCGGGCGCTGACGAAGACCGTCTGGGTGAACCTTTCGTGGGTCAGGCAGGGCAGTTGCTGACTGCGATGTTGAAAGCCATCGACCTGCCGCGCGATGACGTCTTCATCGCGGACATCGTGAAATGCCTTCCGTCCGGCAGCCGTGATCCGGCACCGGCCGAGGCGGCCTGCTGCAGGCCTTACCTCGACCGGCAGATCGCGCTCATCCGTCCG
>CANGMU010000220.1 GCA_947454665.1 Pseudomonadota bacterium
CCCGGTCTAATACGCCCCCCACCGCTTCCCCGCGGTGCTGGCATCCCTCGATGCCCGGGTAGCTCAGTTGGTAGAGCAGCGGATTGAAAATCCGCGTGTCGGTGGTTCGATTCCGCCCCCGGGCACCATCCCCAAGAATATCCTGCGCTGCTCCCGAGTATTACGGAGATCAGTCTGCTCGTTCGGCGGTCAGCCGCGCGCCATCACCGGCCCTTCCAGAATCATCACAGGCTGCTTCAGCAACGTAGGCATGTGCTGCGTGACGAATTCAGCGGCCAGCTTGATCGACGCATCCGCGCCTGCCTTGTCCTGGAACACGCTGATCGAAACGCCTTGTCCGTTGCCGAGGTTCGTCCAGTAATAATTGATGAAACCGGGCGCCTGTTTGAGGACGGGCACGAAGTGAGCGTTTACCAGAGTGTCGATCTGCGAGCCGTCGCTGGTATTGAACTGGTAGTGCCGGACTGCAATGAACATGGAGTAGTTCCGGTGAGTATTCGTGGTGTCGACGTCCGAACCTAGCACGTCAACAGGATTCGCCGTGATCCCACAGCGGTCGCTTGCGTTCGAAGGCGGGCAGGGATGATGCTGGGTCTGCGGCCTTCGGCGGCAAATGAAGGGGGCCCCGTCATGAAAAAGATCAGCCTGTTGCTTGCCCTGTTGCTTGCCCTGTTGCCGGCCTTTGGCGCCGCTGCGGATCTCTGCGCATCGTTGCCGCTCTTCACGCCGAAGCAGGTCGAGGAAGGGAAGGTTTATTTTGAATCGTCGTGCGGCCTGTGCCACCAGTTCAGCCTGAAAGGTCGCCAGCCCGGCAACCTTGCTAACGAGTTCCCGAACAGCTTCGAAGGCTTTTCGGACTTCTACCTGAAGTTCCTCGACAATTCGGGTGGCTCGGTGCCGCCGCTGGTGGGCGAGAAGTTCATGGGCAAGTTCAAGTCCTTCCCCGAGTTCATGCTCTATGCGCCGTCAGCATCGAGCACGCCGCAGTTCTATCCGCCCGCTGCGCCGAAGACCGATTTCTGGCCGGACACAAATGTCCGACTCGCCGCCTATATCCTGTCGAAGAACTGCGAGAAGCCGGCTGGCAAGTAGTCACGGCCGTGCAGCGCTTGCGCTCGGTGAGGGCCCATTCGAACCGATTCAGCAAGCAGAAAGCCTGAGGACTGTACAATCCCGCCCAGCACTGCTTTCCAACAAGGTGAATCCCATGGCCAAGGCCAAGAAGAAATCGTCGAAGAAGTCCGAGAAGCCGGCCGCGATTCCGCCGCATCCGGCGCTGCCGTCCCCGAAGGAAATCGGCGAACTGTGCGGGGACATCTTCCGCCATGCCGTGAAGATTTCGCGTGGCGACGGTGCCGACGAACAGACCGTCGAGCTGCTGGCGCTGGAAGCGATCCGTGACTTCATGGCCGCCTGCATCAAGCAGTCGAAGGCTGACTGGAAGGCCTACACGAAGGAAACCGGCGTGCATGCCGCCTACGTGGAAGTGAAGAAGCCGGCGAAGAAGAAGGCTGCCAAGAAGGCCGCCAAGAAGGCCGCCAAGAAGAAGTAAGTCTTCGGGACGGCGCGTTCAGCCCTTCGGGAACGTGCCGTCCAGATAGACCCAGCGGCCTTCCAGCCGCTGGAACCGGCTCCGTTCGTGATGCCGGTACGCGCGGCCCGCCAGCTTGTTGCGGGCCACGAATTCCACTGTCGCGCTGTCAGCGTCCTGCTGTTCGTGCTGCTTCACTTCCAGGCCCAGCCACTGCAATCCGGGCGGGTTCGGATCGATCTGCGCCGGCCTGTGGTCTGGATGCCAGGTCTCCCGCAAATACTCCGTCAGCCCCAGCACGAACGCGCTGTAACGCGAACGCATGAGCCGTTCCGCATCCGGCGCCTGCAGCTGCGACGGCCCCGTGTGGAATCGGCCGCAGCAGTCGGCATACGTCTCACCGGAGCCGCAGGGGCAGGAGGTGTTGTGCATGGCGCATAGCCTAGCGTTTATGCTGCGGGGAAAATAAGGGGATCCGGACATGAACTGCATGACGATTCGATCGGTGGCTTTGGTCGCCCTGCTCATGGCCGCAGGCAGCCTGGCCCCGGCGGCCTCCGCGGCAGAAGCCTGCCCCGGCGGCAAGGATCTCGTGCTGACCAACGGCCGCATCCACACGGTGGATGCGGCGGATCGCGTCGTCACCACGCTGCGCATCCGGGGCGAACGCATCCTCACGGTCGGCGAGGCTGTCGACCGCAAGGCGCCCTGCCTGGAGGTCGTGGACCTGGGCGGCCGTACGGTGATCCCTGGCCTCATCGACAACCACACGCACTTCGTGCGCACGGCGCAGGCCCCGGGCCCCTTCATCGAAGGACTGGAATCTGCGACGACCCTCCGCATGCTGCTGGACGCACTGGCCGCGGCGGCGAAGAAGGCGGATCCGGGTGAGTGGGTCGCGGCGATCGGGGGCTTCACGCCGCTGCAGTTCGCCGAGAAGCGGATGCCGACGCGCGAGGAACTCAGCGCCGCCGTGCCGAAGCACCCGGTCTACCTGCAGGTCGGCTATTCCACGCGTGGCCTTGTGAACGACGAAGGCCGCAAGGTGCTGGCCGCAGCGGGCATCACGACCTCCGACGCGGGCGATGTCGCGACGGACGGCAAGGGGCTCACGCAGGTGATCCGTTCGGCGACCGAAGTGCAGATGAAGCGTCGGTTCCCGGATTACGTGCGGTATGCGCTGTCCGTGGGGCTGACCACCGTCGTGGACCATGCCTGCTGTGACTGGCTCGGGGCCCACCTCGCTGAGGAAGACAAGCCGAACCTGAAATACGCAGAACAGTTCTGGCGGGCCGGTCAGCTGCCGCTTCGCCTGCGCATCCAGTACGACCACCGCGACACCCGCGACCAGAAGGACATCCATTCCGCCTCCGCGCGCATCGCCAACGCGACGCAGGGCCTGGGTGACGGGCACTACAAGGCCGTGCGCTTCGGCGAGCAGGTGCTCAAGGCTGGCGCGACGGACGACGAAGTGTTCGACGTGTTCCTGCAACTGGCGCGGAACGGCTGGGCACTCTCTCAGCACACGATCAAGCACGAAGAGACCGAGCGCTACCTGAAGATCATGGAGCGCGTGGCCGCGCGCGTGCCGGTGAAGGATCTGCGCTGGACGCTGGAGCACGTGTTCGAGATCACGCCGGACCAGGTCGATCGCCTGAAGAAGATCGGCGTCGGCGTGCGCGTGCAGGACCACGACTACATCCGCAACTTCAACTCATCCTGGAATCCTGGACCGCCATACAAGATGCTGCTCGATAGCGGCATCCGCATGGGAGCTGGCTCGGATTCGGCCGTGGTCGGAGCACTAAACCCCTGGTTGGGTTTCTACTTCATGGCAACGGGCAAGGACGCTGGCGGCACGGTGCTGCTGCCCGGCCAGCAGATCAGTCGCAAGAACGCCCTGAAGCTCTACACCATCGACAATGCCTGGTTCAATTTCGAGGAGCAGGACATGGGTTCGATCGAGCCGGGCAAGCTGGCTGACCTGCTCGTGCTGGACCGGGATTTCCTTGCCGTGCCGGACGAGGAACTCAAGCACGTGAAGCCCCTGCTCACGATGGTGGGCGGGCGGGCGGTCTTCGCGCGGGCGCCGTACCTTGACAGGTTCAAGCAGGGCTCAACCCGATAGCGCGCTGCGCAGTGCAGCAAGCTGGAGCAGTCATCAGATGCTGCGAAAGGGATGCATGCCATACACTCGAAAAAACAGACCTGAGCAGAGGCGAATGTGAAAGGCGTTGTCTTTACAATGTTCCTGGAAATGGTGGCGGACCGTTTCTCCGAGGACATGGTCGACGACATCATCGACGA
>CANGMU010000221.1 GCA_947454665.1 Pseudomonadota bacterium
AATGCCGGATCAGCTCGGCGGATTTCGATTTCTACGCCAAGCAGGGCGAGATCGAGACCTTCTGCGAAAAGCAGCTGATCCCCCATGGGCGCCGGCAGGATCTGCTGGCGCTCTTCGAGGAAATCGTGCAGCTGTACCTGCCTCTCGCGGGAGCGCTGCCGCTCGATCTCGCGGTCGAATACGCCGAGAAGAGCGGGCAGTTGCAGTTGCTGGCCAGTGCGTCGGGCGACGTCAATCCGGTGGAAGGTGCGGACGAGTCCGACCTGGCGCTGGTGCTGGTGCGCAACCTCTGCTCGGAGATCGAAACAGTAGCGGGATCTGAGCAGACGCAGATCCGGTTCACGCTGCGCAGGACCGGGGGCGCACCTGGCGCCTGAGCCGACAGCCAGTGTGATCCCCGGGGCCATCCTCGATGGCCTCGAGGTGCTGCTCGGCCAATTCGCGGAGGAACTCGCCTTCAGTGGCGCAGGTTCCGACACCGGGATGGCGGCGTTGCAGGCCATCGTCTCCGATCTTGAGCAGGCGGGCCCGAGCGACATTCCCTCTGCGTTGGCCCTGGCCGTGCCGCGTGCGCGGCACCTTCTGGATCTCGCACGCCGCAAGAGCGCCTTCGATGACGAGGGCCTCGGTTCGCTCGCGGCCTGGCATGACTGGATGAGCGCGGCTTTGCTGGCTTTGCGTGCAGGGCTCGCGCCCGATGCGCTGCCCAGCGCTTGGCAGACGACGCCGGAAAAAGCGCCTGCAGCGCCCGTCGCGGCCAGTGATGAGCCGGCCATCGTGCCGAACCTGCCCGCGGATGCGGACATGCTGCGCGAATTCCATGCCGAATCGCTCGAACTGCTGAATGGCATCGAACAGGGTGTCCTCGTGCTCGAGGAGCAGCCCGACGACAAGACGACGATCAACACGATCTTCCGCGCGTTCCACACCTTCAAGGGCAGCGCAGGTTTCCTGCAGCTCGGTGCGCTGCGCGACCTGTCGCATGAGCTGGAATCCTTGCTGGACGCCGTGCGTCGCGGCGAGCGCAGGATCACGCCCAGCATCGTCAGCCTGATTCTGGCTGGTGCCGACGCACTGGGCCGATACGTGCACGAGATCGCTGCCCAGCTCGCCAATTCGACGACGGGCAAACCAATCGTCGTGCCAACGCGGGATCTCTTGCAGCGCCTGCGCAAGGCCCTGGCTGGTCAGGAAGATGAACCCGCGCCGACACCCGCGCCGACACCTGTGGCTGCGCAATCGGCAGCGCCTGCGCCCAGTCAGCCCATCTCGGCCAAGGCAGCCCCGGAGCCTGTTGCCAAGGCGGCTCCCGACGGCGAATCCGGGTTCGTGAAGGTCGACATCACCAAGCTCGACGACCTCATCAACCTGGTCGGCGAACTCGCGATCGCCCAGTCCCTGGTGGTCGAAAGTCCGGCCGTACGTCGCTCCGACGACCTGACACTGGCGCGCAACCTCCGGCAGCTGCAACGGGTCAGCAAGGCCCTGCAGCTTGGCGCGACACGGCTGCGCATGGTGCCCGTCAGGAACTTGTTCCGGCGCATGACCCGCCTGGTCCGGGACCTCTCACAGCAGCTGGGCAAGTCGGTGCAGTTGCGCCTTGAAGGCGAGGACACCGAACTCGACCGCAACATCGTCGAGAAGCTCGCCGATCCGCTGGTGCACATGATCCGCAATGCCATCGACCATGGCATCGAAACACCGGCCGAACGCGCCGCAGCCGGCAAACCGGCGGTCGCCACGCTACGCCTGGCGGCAGGCCATCGCGGTGGCGGCGTCTTCATCCATCTTCAGGATGATGGACGCGGTCTGGATACGCGCCGCATCCTGGAACGAGGCATCGCACGCGGCCTGGTTGCCGCCGACACGGAGCCCGAAGTCGCGGCGATCCATGCTCTGATCTTCCACCCGGGGTTCTCGACGGCCGAACAGGTCACGGCGATCTCCGGCCGCGGCGTGGGCATGGACATCGTGCGCGGAAATATCGAAACGCTGCGCGGTCGCATCGAGGTGGACTCGACACCCGGCGAAGGCACGCGTTTCAGCGTCCTGCTGCCGCTTACGCTCGCGATCATCGATGGGCTGATCGTGTCCGTCGGCGCCCGGCGCTACATCATCCCCACGCTTGCCGTGCGACAGTCATTCCGGCCCCTCCCCGGCATGGTGAGCCACATCCATGGTCGCGGCGAACTGGTGGCCGTCCGGGGTCGCCAGACACCGGTACTGCGGCTGGCGGATTACCTCGGTGTCGAAGGACGCTGCGAGCAGCCCGAGGATGGCATCCTCGTCGTCGTGGAGTCCGGCGAGGGCGCCAGGGCCTTGCTGGTCGACGACCTGATCGGCAAGCAGGAACTGGTGATCAAGAGCCTGGGCCACGCCCTCGAGGGTCAGACCCTGATGGCCGGCGGCGCCGTGCTCGGAGATGGCACCGTGGGCCTCATTCTCGACGTGGATACGCTGGTGAGACTGCAATGACCAACCTCAACGCCGCCAACGCGCCACCCTCGCGACCTGGCCGATTTCTCGGGCTGCGCCTCGGTGCGTCCCGCTACGGCATCCCCGTTGCGCAGGTGCGCGAAATCATCGTCATGTGCTCCGTCACCGAAGTGCCGCGCATGCCTGCCCACATCCGCGGCGTGATCAACCTGCGCGGTACGGTCGTGCCAGTGGTCGGCCTGCGCGAGCGTTTCGGCATGCCACCGCTGGCGGACGAGGCGCGCGCGTGCATCGTCGTGCTGCAGCCCCTCGGCACCGCGCGCCCCGGGAGCCTGGTCGGGGCGATCGTCGACGCGGTCGACGAAGTCATCGCCCTGGCCGATTCGGACATCGGACCGCCGCCGGAATTCGGCGGCCAATTCGACGTACGGCACATCAGCGGCATCGCCACGCGCAACGGCAACGTGCACACGCTGCTCGACGTCGCTCACATCTTCGACCCTGAACTGAACTCGACAACCCTGCGGACGACACCATGAACCTCAGCCACTGGTCGCTCCCCCGCCGCGTGACGGCGGGATTCTCCCTGCTGCTGCTCCTGATCATCGGGCAGGGCCTGTTCGCGATGTCGCGACTTGGTCAGCTCAATCAGGTGCTGTCCGGCATCGCGGACAACTCGATGCCCAGCGTGGCCGTGCTCGGCGAACTCGGTTCGGAAATCCGCGACCAGTTCCTCATGGGGCCGCGGATCACGGCCGCCATCAACGCCAAGGACGACGCCGAGCGGGCACGACTGCAGGGCATCGTCCAGGACAAGGAAAAACACGTCCAGGAACTGCTGCAGAATTATGAGACGTCGCTGATCAACAATGCCGAAGACCAGCGCCTCTTTGATGCGATCCGCAAGGCGCACAACGACGTCGCCACGACGCGCGAGAAGATGATCCAGCTCACGCGAGAGGGCAACTTCAAGGAACACGACCGCCTTTCTTCCGAGGTGCAGCAGGTCAACCGCACCCGACTGCTGGAGGCGATCAGCGCCGCGGCGGCTTACAACGACAAGATCGGTCGACAGGAAGCCGGCGCAGGCAAGGCGGAAGCGGCCAGCGCCCAGCGCGCCTTCCAGTCCGCGGTGGCGGCCTCCGTCCTCGTCGCCGCGCTGCTGGCCTGGCTGACGCTGGGTGCCACGCGGCGCACGCTCAAGGCCGTCAGTTCCGACCTGAACCGCGGCGCCATGCAGACGGCCGCCACGGCCAGCCAGTTCGCCATGTCCAGCCATTCCCTTTCCAGTGGCGCCAGCGAACAGGCGGCAGCCGTGGAAGAAACCAGCGCATCGCTGGAAGAGATGCTCAGCATGGTGCGGACGACTTCGGAT
>CANGMU010000222.1 GCA_947454665.1 Pseudomonadota bacterium
AAGCCGGTCTGGGGCCTCGTCGCCTGGACCCGCGGACCCTGGAAATACTGGGCGCCTCGGCGCTGAGCGTGGTGGAAGAGAACGATGCAAAAGGCCGGCTGAACCCGCCCGCAAGGTCGCAGGCGCCGGAACCGAAACCGGATGCAGCCACTGCATCGGCCATCCGCCACATGAAGGGGCTGGCCAGGTTGTTCAGTCGCCGCGGAGCCTGATGCGCAGGGCTGATCGCGGCGTCACTTGCCGAACAGCTTTTCCAGTTCGCTGCGCGCGGCATCCGCCGCGCCACCGTTGCTGCCTTTGAAGGCGCCGGCCGCGGGCTTGTAGTGGTCGCAGAAGTTCGCGCGTTCCTTGTCGCGGACTTCCTCCACCGTCGGCTCCTTGCACTGCTGGTATGCGCTGCGGTCGTACAGGCCGCACTGCTTGCAGCAGTGCAGGTCCGCACCACAGGCCTTGCAGCGCTCGAGGCGGCCAAAGGGGAGCGACAGGGCGGCCAGCGAGGCGCCGCACTTCCAGCAGGCGATGTCATGCGCCATGGCGTTCTCCCAGGTAGCCGTCCAGCACTTCGCCCGTGCGAGAGCCCTTCTTGGCGATGACCTGCGCGGGTGTGCCGGACACCACGACGCGACCACCGCCCGAGCCCGCTTCCGGTCCCATGTCGATGATCCAGTCGGCCTCGGCGATCACGTCGAGGTTGTGTTCGACGACCACGACCGTGTTGCCCGCGTCGACGAGTCGGTGCAGCACCTGGATCAGCTTCTCGACGTCCGCCATGTGCAGGCCGACGGTCGGTTCATCCAGGATGTAGAAGGATTGCTTCAGGCGCGCGCGGCCCGGCGGTGGCGCGTCGGCGCCGAGGTCGCCGCGGATGCGGGCCAGTTCCGTCACCAGCTTGATGCGCTGGGCTTCACCGCCCGACAGCGTCGGGCTCTGCTGCCCCAGCGTGAGATAGCCCAGGCCCACGTCCTTCAGCAGGGCCAGCGGGTGATGGATGGACGGGTGGCTCGCGAAGAAGTCCACTGCATCGTCCACGTTCATCGACAGCACGTCGCCCACGGACTTGTCGCGCCACTGCACGGTGAGCGTGGTCGCGTCGAAGCGGCGACCGCCGCAGACATCGCAGAGCACTTTCACGTCGGGCAGGAAATTCATCTCGACCGTCTTCACGCCCTGGCCGTCGCAGGCGCTGCATCGACCACCAGCGGTGTTGAACGAGAAACGACTGGCCGTGTAGCCGCGGATGCCGGATTCCGTGGTGCCCGCATAGATGCGGCGGATCGCATCCCAGAAGCCGACATAGGTGGCGGGGCAGGATCGCGGCGTCTTGCCGATCGGCGTCTGGTCCACCTCCAGCACGCGCTCGATCGACTCGAAGCCCGTGAGTTCCGCGCAGCCGAGCAGCTTCGGTGCCTTGCCGCCCGGCTTACGCGCGAGCAGCGATCGCAGGTTCGTATGCAGCACGTCGCGGGCGAGCGTGGACTTGCCGGAACCGGAGACGCCGGTCACCACGACCAGTCGCCCGAGCGGTACGGCGACATCCACGCCCTTCAGGTTGTGCAGCGTCGCGCCTTCGATGCGCAACATCGGCGTGGCCTTCGCACCGCGCGTGATGACGGGGCGCCGTGGCGTTTCCGGATGCTGCAGGGGTTCGCGCAGGAAGCGGCCGGTGACGGAACCGGGATTGGCAATGAGATCCTGCACGGTCCCTTGGCCGACGATCTCGCCGCCGCGGCTGCCCGCGCCAGGGCCCAGGTCGATCACATGGTCCGCGCGGCGGATCGTGTCCTCGTCGTGTTCGACGACAAGCAGGGTGTTGCGGTCACTGGCCAGTTCACGCAGCGCTTCGAGCAGGATGCGGTTGTCGCGCGGGTGCAGGCCGATGGTCGGCTCGTCCAGCACATAGCAGACGCCCTTGAGGTTCGAGCCCAACTGCGCCGCGAGGCGAATGCGCTGCGTCTCGCCGCCCGACAGCGTCGGCGCCGAGCGGTCCAGCGTCAGATAGCCCAGGCCCACGCGTCGCAGGAAGGAGAGGCGCGAACGAATCTCGGTGAGCACGTCGCGGGCGATGGCGGCATCACGGCCTTCCACCTTCAGTCGGCCGAAGAAGTCCGCGGATTCGTCGACGGAGTGCGCAGCCAGGGCAGCGATGGATTCATCGCGGAAGCGCACGGCCAGGGCCGTCGGATTCAGGCGCGCGCCGTCGCAGCTGCTGCAGGTCTCCGGCTCGCCCTCGGCTTCACCTTCCCAGGCCGATTCCTCCCCGCTCTGTTCCGCATCGAATCCGGGCAGCATGACGCCGGTGCCGAAGCAGTCCCCGCACCAGCCCTGCGCCGAGTTATACGAGAACAGTCGCGGGTCAAGATCCGGGAAGCTCGTGCCGCAGGACGGACAGGCGCGCTTGGACGAGAACACCTGCACGGCGGCGGTGCTGCCTTCGCGCAGCACGTGCACCAGGCCCTTGCCGTGGTCCAGTGCCTGCGTGAGCAGGCTGCGCAGCGCAGCCTCGCCCGAAGTCGTCACCTCGACGCGGCCCACGGGCAGCTCGATGGTGTGTTCCTTGAAGCGCGCGATGCGCGGCCAGGAGTCGGTTGGTGTCATCACGCCGTCCAGGCGCAGCTCGCGGTAGCCGCGGCCCGCCGCCCACTTGGCGAGGTCCGTGTAATAACCCTTGCGTGCGACTACAAGCGGCGCAAGCAGCAGCACCGTCTTGCCGCGGTGTTCCTTCACGATGCGCGCGGCGATGGATTCCGGGCTCTGCGGTTCGATGGCATCGCCACAGTCCGGGCAGTGCTGCGTGCCGAGCTTCACGAACAGCAGGCGCAGGAAATGATGCAGCTCGGTCAGCGTGGCGACCGTGCTCTTGCGGCCGCCGCGGCTCGTGCGCTGCTCGATGGCGACTGTTGGCGGGATGCCGTAGATCGCATCCACGTCCGGCCGTGAGGCGGGCTGCACAAACTGACGCGCGTAAGCGTTCAATGATTCCAGATAGCGCCGCTGCCCTTCGTTGAACACGATGTCGAAGGCGAGCGTGGATTTACCTGAGCCGGATACGCCAGTGACTACCGTGAAGCCGCCATGCGGGATGCGCAGGTCGATGCCCTTCAGGTTGTGCTCGCGCGCATGGTGGATGACGATGGCGTCGTCGCGGACGGGCAGGGCACGCGGTGCATCACGCACGCCCAGGGCCACCGGTCCGCCGATGTCGCGCTCGTAATCCGCGAGTGCACGGCCGGTGTGCGAGCGCGTGTTGGCGCGCAGCTCGGCCGGCGTGCCCACGGCGAGAATCTCGCCGCCCGCATCGCCGCCTTCGGGGCCGAGGTCGATCAGCCAGTCCGCGGAACGGATCACGTCCAGGTTGTGCTCGATGACGAGCAGTGAATGGCCCTGGTCCAGCAGCTGGTCGAAGGCTCTCACCAGCGTCGCGACATCCTCGAAATGCAGGCCTGTCGTCGGCTCGTCGAAGATGAGCAGCTTGCGTCCGCCGCCGGCCGCATCCGCCAGATGGCCGGCGAGCTTCAGGCGTTGTGCCTCGCCACCGGAGAGGGTCGGCACCGGCTGGCCCAGCCGCAGATAGTCCAGACCCACGTCGGACAGCGGCTTCAGCCTTGCCGCAATGTCGGCATGGCCGGCGAAGAATGCCAGCGCACCGGTCACCGTCATCTCGAGCACGTCGGCGATGCTGGCCCGGCGGCCGTCCGCGCCCTCGATGCGGATCTCCAGTGTTTCGGCGCGATACCGGCTGCCATTGCATTCGCCGCAGCGCAGGTACACATCGGACAGGAACTGCATCTCGATGTGTTCGA
>CANGMU010000223.1 GCA_947454665.1 Pseudomonadota bacterium
AACCTGGCCGCGATCGTCTACGCGGAAATCCTTGCGATGCCCTTGCAGCGCACGAACCTGATGCCGCTGGTCGCGCAAGCGGCACGTCGTCGTGAGCCTGCGTTCAATTATGGGGATGCGGCAGCGTGCGAGGCCTGTCTCACTGAAATCGCCAAGGCCCGGGTTTCCATGCCGACTGCGGCTGCCGTGGCCGTCGAACTGCGACACCGGACGGAACTGCTGCAGCCCGTCGCGGCGTATGCTTTCGCCGAGGACGTGGTGCCGTCCCCGGAGTCGATCTCCTCGAGCGCGCTGCGCGAGGATTACTGGGGACTGCGCGCCTTGCTCTTGTCCTGAGATGCCGTCGACGCGGCAGTAACGGTTGCCGCCTTGGGCGGCACCGTCGCCAGCACGATATCCGCCATGATCTGCGACGCCTGATCGAGCAGGATGTCCGGGCCCTTCTCCGCCTTCGCAGCGGCCTGCTTGGACTCGCCTTCCTCGTCCTCGTTATCGACCAGTGACTTCAGCGCTGGCTTGCCCTGTGCGGCACGGCGAGCGTTTTCGCGGGCAAGGCGGTCGGCATCGAGCTTTTCGCGTTCGGCCTTGCGCTCGGGCAGGTTCAGCGACAGCGATTTTTGCTTGCGGAGCGTTTCGATCGCGGAAATGTCGGCGACGAGCCACCGGAAGTCCGCGTCCTTCTGTCCGCGCGTCGTTTCGTCCTTTGAGAGCTGTGCCACGGACGGCGTCGCCTGCGGCTGGCGCCAGGCCTGGTAGGGCACGCCGGGGATGCGGTCCCAGGGCAGGGCGGCCTCGAGCGAGCTTTCGCCGACGTCGTCCAGGCTGATGACCGACGGCAAGGGGATGTCCGGCTCCACGCCGCGGTGCTGCGTGCTCTCGCCGGTGACGCGATAGAACTTGCCGATCGTGACGGTCAGCTGCCCATCCACCGGCCGCTGTGACCAGCGGTCCAGCGGGATCAGGTTCTGCACCGTGCCCTTGCCGAAGGTGCGCTGGCCGACCACGAGGCCGCGGTGGTAGTCCTGGATCGCGCCGGCGAAGATCTCTGAGGCCGACGCGCTGAAACGGTCGACGAGCACGATCAACGGCCCGTCATAGGCGATACCGGCTGCCGGATCGTCCAGTACCTCGATGCGGCCGACCGTATCCTTCAGCTGCACCACCGGGCCCTTGTCGATGAAAAGGCCGGTGAGGGCCGTGGCTTCGGGCAGGAAACCGCCGCCATCGCCGCGCAGGTCCAGCACCAGGCCGTCGATGCCGCCTTCCTTCGCGAGTTCGTCGAGCAGGCGTTTCACGTCGCGCGTGGTGCTGCGGAAATTCGCATCACCCTGGCTCTGCGCCTGCACGTCCTGGTAGAAGCCGGGGACGCTGACCACGCCGATGTTGAGCATGCGCTCGCCGCGCTGGACGACGCGGCGCTCTTTCTTCGCGGCCTGGTTCTCCAGCGTGACCTTGCCGCGCGTGAGTTCGACCACCTTTTCAGGCGTGCCCGGCGCGGCGCCGGCCGGCAGGATCTGCAGCCGCACCTGCGTGCCGCCCTTGCCGCGGATCAGCTGCACGACGTCGTCGATGCGCCAGCCGATCACGTCCTGGAAGGGGCCGTCCTTGCCCTGGCCGATCGCCATGATCTTGTCGTTGATGCCGACGGTGCCAGCCACCGCGGCAGGGCCGCCGGGAATGACGTTGACGATGCTGACCTGGTCGTCCGCCGACTGCAGCGTCGCGCCGATGCCCTCGTAGCTGAGGCTCATCTGGATGCGGTATTCCTCCGAATTCCGCGAGCCGAAATAGCTTGAATGCGGATCGAAGGTGCGCGCGTAGGCGTTCATCAGGTTTTCGAATACGTCTTCCGGGGTCACCTGGTCGACGCGCTTGAGCACGCGCTCGTAACGCTTCTGCAGGACTTCCGTCGAATCCTTCCAGGACTTGCCCGCCAGCATCAGCGACAGTGCGTCGCTCTTGACGCGCTTGCGCCAGAGGTCGTCCAGTTCCTGCGTCGACGTCGGCCACGGGAGCTTGGCGCGATCGAAGTCGAAGCGCTCCTGCACGGTCCAGTCCGGCTCCGTCTTGAGCTGCTCGAGCGCGAAGTGGATGCGCTCGCGATTGCGCTGCTGGAAGCGGGCGAAAATCGCAAAGGCCGGCTCGATCTCACCGGTGTGGATCATGTCGTCGAAACGCAGCCGGTAGCTGGAGAGCTCCGTGATGTCGGCGGCCGTGAAGTAGCTGCGCTGACCATCGAGTGCGTCGAGATAGCGGTTGTAAACCTGTTCGGACAGGCGGTCATCGATCTGGGCGCGCCGGTAGTGCGCCTCCTCGAGGATCGCGCCGACACGACGGGCGATGAGACGTTGACGCTCGAGCGGCGCGACGGCGCCGGGAGGCAGGATGCTGGTGGCGGCGGGCGCGCCGTTCGAGCCGCTGCCGACGAGGACAAGCAGGCCCAACGCGGCGAGCGCGACCCAGCTCAGGGGCTGACGGTACTTTTGCATGACGGTCCGGAATCCCCGGGAGGGGTGATGGGTTACAGTGTCGCCGGGGTGAATTCGTCCGTCCACCGCTTTGTCCTTACCGGAGAATCCGCGCTTGCGACCGCTTGCCATCTTCCTCGGGATCGCCATGGGTTCTGCCGTCGCCCTGATGGCGGGCCTCGCCATGACGTCGGCGGTGTTCCTCCTGCTGCCTGAGTTTTCCGAGCGGCTGCACGCGGAGCGCCAACCGTTGATGGTGGCACTGGCCTGGTCGATCAGCCTGGCCGTCGTGTCGTCAGCGGCATTCGTCGGTGAGGTGAAGGAAAGGCCGTGGCGCCGCCGCGTGCAACTGGTGCTGGTGGTCTTGCTCTGCGCGATGGCCTGGCATTACTGGCCGACCTGATAGCAGCCCGGGCGCGGATCACACCTTCAGGAAGTGGCGGGAAAGTCTTACCGACAGGTAGACGAGGTAAGCCCCGCACAGGGCGAGCCAGTAGCCAAGATTGCCGTGCGCGAGGGCCAGCAGGTAATCGGACCATAGCGCGAAGGGGCCGCCGGCTTCCGGGTTCAGGGGGTCGCGGATGTACTCGCCCAGCACGACGCGGCCGCCGATCCAGATCAGGGGCGGCAGCAGCACGAGTCCGAAGGCCAGCGCGAGCAGCAGATTGGCGATTTCACGTCCTGCACCCGCTTGACGCTGGTAGGCCTGCTTAGTCTTGGAGATCACTTTCGCCACGAGGGCATAATAGCTCCACCATGGAAAAAATCAGAACAGCCGTCATCGGCGTGGGTTATCTCGGTCGCTTCCACGCGCAGAAGTACGCGGCCCTCGAAGGCAGCGACCTCGTCGGCGTGGTGGATACCTTTGCCACATCCCGAGAGGCGGTGGGCCGGGAGCTTGGCGTGGCCGCGTTCGCCGACTATCGCGACCTGCTCGGCAAGGTCGATGCGGTGAGCATCGTCACCCAGACGCCGGCCCACTTCGGCATCGCAGCGGATTTCCTCCGCGCCGGTGCCCATGTGCTTGTCGAGAAGCCGATGACCGAGACGGTGGAGCAGGCGCGCGACCTCATCGAGATCGCAAGGGTCGCTGGCCGTGTGCTGCAGGTGGGACATCTGGAGCGCTTCAATGCGGCCATCCTCGCAGCCGAGCCTTACCTCAAATCGCCGCGCTTCCTCGAGTGCCAGCGCCTCGCGCCGTTCAAGGAGCGCGGGACGGACGTGAATGTCGTCCTCGACCTCATGATCCACGACATCGACATCGTGCAGAGCATCGTGCGGTCGCCGATCGTTTCCATTGACGCC
>CANGMU010000224.1 GCA_947454665.1 Pseudomonadota bacterium
CCTTGTTCATCTGCTTCGGCTTCCTCTTGCCGGAGTCGCCGAAGTACATGGCGCAGCACCCGGCGCAGCACCCGCGACTTGCCAAGTCGCTGAACCGTCTGCTTGGTCGCCAGGAGTTTGATGGCAGCGAGGACTTCGCCGTCATCGAGCAGGGCAAGCGTTCCAGCCATTGGTTCACGACGCTCTGGAATTCCGATTACCGCATCGCGACCTCGTTCATCTGGATCGCGTTCTCGTTCAACAGCTTCGTGCTGTACATGTACACGAACTACCTGAAGACCTTGCTGACGACGGGAACGGTCTCGGAAGACGTGGCCGGCAACGCCCTGAGCCTGTTCTCGCTGGGTGCGTTCTTCGGCTCAATCGGCGGCGCATTCCTGGTGCGCTGGTTCGGTTCGCGCTATGTCGGTTCAGTGCTGGCGTTCATCGGCGTGATGGGCACGGCCCTGATCGGCACGATGCTGATGGTCGACGGCGGCGTGAACCCGGACACGATTCTTGTCCTGGGCTTTGCGACGGGTGCTTCGATCAACGGCATGCAGGCCTTCATTTATGCGGTGGCTGCGCACTCCTATCCGACGGAGATCCGCGGCTCGGCCGTGGGCCTGGCGCAGACGATCTCGCGCATCGGTGCCGTGGCCAGCCCGCTGGTCGCCTCGGCCTATCTGGCGATGAAGCCCATGCCGGCCGTGAACCTGTTCTTCTGGTTCGTGGCGGCCTGCGCCTTCGTGACGACGCTCAGCTTCTTCCTGATTCCGTCGCACATTCCTTCGCATCGCCAGCACTCAGCGGGCGGCTCGCACTGACGGAGTTGCGCGACCTTGCCGTCCTGAGGCAGCGCCTCGAAGACCTCGAGGCCCTGCCTTCCCATGCCAGGCACGTGATCCGTGGATGGGTTCAGGCGCTGCCTGTCGACCGCGGTCGGCAGCGCATCGAACATTTCCTGCCGCTTCGTCTGCGCGAGGGCCTGCCGGCCTTGCTTGCCCGGCTCGACAGTCTGGCGCAGGTCTTCTCGCGTCATCCCTCCGACGACGGCAGTGAGCGTCTATTGCTGCGCCTGGTCGATGGACAGACGATCGAGAGCGTGCTGTTGCCACGGGGCGGTCTTTGCGTGTCGACGCAGCTGGGCTGTGCCGTCGGCTGCCGGTTCTGCATGACGGGCAAGGGTGGGTTGCTGCGGCAGCTGGGCAGTGCGGAGATCGTGGCCCAGGTTGCCCAGGCCCGCCGCCTGCGTCCCGTGAAGAAAGTCGTCTTCATGGGCATGGGCGAGCCGGCCCACAACCTGGACGCCGTATTGGAAGCGATCGACTGTCTCGCGACCGACGGTGGCATCGGCCACAAGAACCTCGTCCTCTCGACCGTCGGCGATCCGCGGGTGTTCGATCGCTTGCCGTCTTTGACCGTGAAGCCGGCCCTGGCCTTGTCGCTGCATTCGACGAAGGCAGACAGGCGGGCGGACCTGCTGCCCAAGGCACCGCGGTACGAGCCCGCTGCGCTGTTCGGTCAGGCGGCGGACTATGCCGAAGCCACGGGTTATCCCTTGCAGGTGCAGTGGACGCTGCTGGACGGCGTGAACGATGGCGACGACGAGATCGAATCACTCATCGCGCTCTTCAAGGGTCGCTATGCGATGCTGAATTTCATCCCTTGGAACACGGTGGAAGGCATGCCCTTCCGGCGGCCGGCCTGGGACAAGGCGCGTGCTTTGGCGGCCCGGCTCAATGCGGCGGGCGTGCTGACGAAGTTGCGCGATTCAGCGGGGCAGGATGTCGAGGGTGGCTGCGGACAGCTCAGGGCCCGTCACGCGGAAGCTTGACCGCGCCGTTTCAGTCCTTGTGGACGACGTCGATGCGCCGCAGGCGCCAGGGCAGCAGCCACATCAGGCGTGGTGCCTGCCAGACCACCACGAACCACAGCAAAACCAGCGCGATGAAGACACTGGCCAGCAGCGCAGGGGGCGGCAGGCCGGGTGAGGCGATCAGGACGAGGGCCGGAAGGGCGCTCATCGCCGCATAGAGCAGGAAGATTGCCGTCACCGAAAAGCCGGCGTCCAACAGGCGCTGGTGCGAAGTGGGCCGGCGGGCGAGGACTGCCAGCAACTCGCAGCAGGGCAGGGGCAGCAGCCATAGCAGGTGCATCGGTCCTGGCGAGGTGGCCTCGGTGCCACTGCGCGCCAGCATGGCGGCTACGCCGAACACCAGGGCCAGCAGCGCCGCGCCACCCTGACCGGACCGGATGCGCCAGACGCGATTGAAGCGCAGTGGCAGGTTCAGCACCAGGAGGCCAGTTGCCGCCGCGGCGCCAGTGCTCGCCAGCCAGCGCGCCGATCCGGAAGTCAGGCTGGCCAGTGCAGCCAGGGCAATGCACAGGACCAACGCACCGAGGCCATCCAGGCTGCGCAGCCGGAACACCCCCTGCAGCAGCGCCACGCCGGAAAGGATCGTGAGGACACTGCGCAGGTCCAGCGCCTCACCGTCCCGCATTTGAAGGAGCGCGGCACAGACGATCAGGTCCACCAGCAGCATGGCTGCGTTCGTCCAGCGAGGGTCGCGTTCGCCCGGCGCCGCGAGCAGGCGCAAGGCGATGAGACCCAGGCCCAGGGCCGGCATGTCGATGCCGCTGGGGCGCAACAGCCAGGTGACGGCCAACGCGCACCACAGGGCGATGCCGCCGATGACGGGCGTATCGAATCCTTCGGTCGCATGGGGGCCGTCCGGCACGCCCAGGTCAAGCAGTCTCAGGCCCGGTCGCAGCACGGCAGCCGAGAGCAGGAACGCCACGAAGGCAAGGCCCAATTGTGAGATCGACATCTTTCGATCATATCTCCGCCGTCGTATCTTGAGTATCCAATCCCGGGAGAAGCTTCAATGTACAGCTCTGTCTACCATGCGAGTCGCGTGATCTTTGGTGGCTGGTGGCTGTATTCGGGCGCGATGCATTTCATCGACCCTGCGTGGCAGCCGATGGGACACGAGCCGGCGGCAATCGCTTTCACGCAGGCGCTCATGGATAGCGGCCTGTTCTTCTGGGTGAAAGTACTGGAAGTTGTCCTGGGCATCACGATCCTCGCCAACCGCGCGATGCCGCTCACACTGGTCGCGCTGACGCCGATCAACGTCGTGATCGTCTACTGGAACTTCGTGCTGGATCCGGCCACGGTGGATTACGTGTTCGGTGCCCTGAGCGTCGTGTTCAACATCACGCTGGCCTGGCCGTGGCGACGCGTGTTCTATCCGCTCTTCGTTTGGCAGGGCCAGGCGGACCAGTCGCTGAAACCCTGAGTCAGAGATCCAGCGACAGGGCCTGCGTTCCGAGCGATCGATCGGTCAGGTCGATCGCCTGCTCGAAGCGGCGTGCCAGGTCGGGGTTGCCGTTCAGGAATTCCAGCACGTCATGGGCCTGCAGGCTCAGCACCTGCGTCTCCGTGTCGGCGCGGATGTCCAGTCCGGCCTCGGCGCCCGTGAGATAGGCGCGGTTCACGAAGAACTCGCCGGGACCGACGGCCTGCACGACCGCGGACTTTCCGGCGGCGGTCTGCCGTACCGCCAACGAACCCTCGAGCACCAGGAAAAGGCGCCGGAAGGCTGCGTCTGCAGCTTGCAGTCGTTCGTTGCGGTCGTAGAGTTCGATGACCGCGGCGTCCAGCAGACGGTCGAAGCCCGGTGACTGCTGCGGGAACACCTGCGTGGCCTCCAGCGAGGCAGCGAGGGCTGCGCGTGACGGCTGGGGCAGTTGGCGTCCGCGGAACAGACGGTTTGC
>CANGMU010000225.1 GCA_947454665.1 Pseudomonadota bacterium
GTGGACGGCAGGTTGGGCAGCACGCCGGCCAGACGTTCGTTGACCTGCTGCCGGGCCCAGTAGATGTCCGTGCCATCCACGAAATCGAGCGTGATGTCCGCGATCGCATACTTGGACTTCGAGCGCAGGATGGTCTGCCCCGGAATGCCCAGCAGTTCCTGTTCGATGGGCGCGGTGATGCGGGTCTCGACCTCCTCGGGCGTCATGCCCGGGGCCTTCATGATGATCTTGACCTGCGTGTTGGAGATGTCCGGATAGGCGTCGATGGGCAGCCGGTGCAACGCCCACAAGCCACCGCCCACGAGGGCCAGCGTGGCCAGCAGGACCATCAGGCGCTGGGACAGCGCCAGCGCGACGAGACGTGCCAGCATCAGTCCATGCCCTTGATGCCGGCCGAGACGCCGAGCCCTTGCCAGCGCCCCTTCAGGGCCGCGACGCCCGTCGTCACGACCTTTGCACCCTGCAGGCCTTCACTGCGCAGCCAGGCCTGCTTTCCCTGGTAGCGATCGACCTTCACGTCGACGAGCCGGAAGGCCGCGCCGTCCTCGATGAACACCGCATCCTTGCCGTCGTAATGCAGCAGCGACGTCGCGGGCACCGCGACCAGTCCGGCGGCGGATTTGGCGGCGGCGATGGCCACCTGCACATATTGATTCGGTGCCACGCAGTGGCCCGCACCGAGGAAACGCGCGCGTGCCGTCGTCGTCTGGCTGGTCGGATCCAGCTGCACGCCGGCCGCGATCACGATGCCGCGCACGTCGCATCCCGGCAGCTGCGCCACATCGCCCACGGCCAGTTGCCGTGACTGTTCGCGCGTGGCCTGCAGATCGACCCAGAGTTCATCCAGCGACGCCACCGAGGCCAGCGGCGTGCCAATCTCGACCCGGTCGCCGGCGCGAACATCGATCGAGAGGACGCGTCCCGCACGCCGGGCCGACAGCGACAGCACCGGGCTCATGGCTTCGGGAGCCTTCAAGGCGTCGATGGCCGCGTCGCCCATGCCGCCGAGCCGAAGCAGCTGTCGCTGCTCGCGCAGTGCGGCCTGCGCCTGCACGCCATCCGCGCGCGTCGCTTCAAGACGAGCGGCTGCGATCACGCCGTCCTGGTGCAGGGATTCGTCACGTGTCACGCGCTGGGCCGACACCTCGGCCTGCGCGCGGGCCGTCAGGTAAGCCCGCTGCAGCCCCAGCAGCTCGCCGCTGTGGAGGCGCAGCACCGGCTGCCCTGCGCGCACGCTGTCTCCGGCATTCAGCAGGACCGATTCGACACGACCGGCCACATTGGCCAGCAGCACGTCCTGCCGCGCATTGGGCAACACGACGCGGCCCGGCAGTTTCAGTCCAGCCAGGTCGGCGTTCGGGGCGTCAGACCCGACGGCGCGCACTGTCTCGACGCGGATGCCCGCGGCCTCACGCTGACCGGCCTCCAGCTGAACCCGATTGACCTCGGCGGCCCACGGGGTGCCGGTCATCAGCGCGGTGGCCAGGAAGGCGGCGGAGCGGAAGGCGGTATGACGCGACATGGGAGACCTGCGGACGAGTACGGGGTCGGGGCGGCAAGCAGTGAAGATTAAGGCATCCCGGAGGATTGGCCTCAACACTTGACCGCTCGAGGCGCCCGTCTGTTCCCCGGCGGCTTGCAACGGCCTGTGCCAGCCGGCCGCGCCGCTATACTGCGCGGCCCTTCCCAACCCCCGATGACGCGTGCATGTTTTTCAAGAACCTTGCCGTCTACCGCCTGCCTCCTGACTGGACCCTGTCGCCGGTCGACCTCGAGGAAAAGCTGATCACGCGGCGCCTTTCGCCCTGTGGCCCGTTCGAAATGACGAGCCGCGGCTTCGTCAAGGTGACGCAGGACGAACGGCTGGTGTATTCGGTCGGTCGCCAGCAACTCATCGCCCTCGGGGTCGAGCAGAAGCTGCTGCCGGCTTCCGTGATCCGCCAGGTGGCCCTCGAACGAGCGGAGAAGCAGGCTGCCGAGCAGGGTTTCCCCGTCGGCCGCAAGCAATTGCGCGACCTGCGCTTCCAGGTCGGCGAAGAACTGCGCGCACGCGCCCTGTGCCGGCGCACGGTGACGCGCGCCTGGATCGATCCCGAGAACGGCTGGTTCGTCGTGGACGCCGCCGGCGGCAAGCGCGCCGATGCGGTCATCGAGACCCTGCGCGACGTGCTCGGCAGCTTTGCCGTCGTGCCGATGAATCCGCAGCGTTCGCCGCAGGCCTCGATGATCGCCTGGCTCACCGCGGGCGGCGCCCCGTCCCCCTTCAACGTCGATGCAGACCTGGAACTCAAGGGCGTCGCGAAAACCAAGGCAGTCATCCGCTATGCGAACCATCCGGTCGAGGACAAAGTCCTGGACGAAGCCCTGCGCGCCGGCCTCGCGCCGACGCGGCTGGGCCTGACCTGGAGCGACCGCATTGCCTTCGTGCTCACCGACAAGCTGCAGGTGCGCCGCGTGCAGTTCGTGGGCCTGGAGCAGGAAGACGGAGACAGCAGCCAGAACGAGACGGACGCAGCCGAGCAATTCGACGCCGAATTCACGGTCATGGCCGGTGAATTCGCTAGACTGTTGGCAGATCTGGGCAGCGCCCTTCAGGTTGAGGCCGCGTAACGCATGAAGAACTGGTTGCTACTTGCCGCCGTCGCCCTGATGGCCGCCTGCACCGCCCCGCAGCCGCGCACGGATGTGGCCGCGGGTGCCGATTTCGCCAGCCTGCATCGCTATGCCTGGTACGGGGAAGCCCCCCTGTTCCAGCCCGGCGAAGGCGACAAGCCGCTGAGCCTGCTGAACCGCCACCGGGTGGTCGAGGCCATCGAAGCCACGCTGTCCGCCAAGGGATTTGAAAAGGCCGGCACGCGCGATTCGGCAGATTTCCTGGTGGCTTACAGCGTCGGCACGCGCGAACGCATCAGCGGCACGCAGATGGGCGAGGGTTTTTATCGGCCCTGGTTCTGGGGTTGGCCGTACTACCCCAACCACCACGACTTCATGAGCTTCGACAGCCGGACCGAGGGCAAGCTCTCCATCGATGTGATCGATGCGAAGACGCGCAAGCCCGTGTGGCATGGGGTCGCTTCGGAGACGCTGTCGGCCACTGACCTCGAGCAGTCCGGCATTCGCGTCGTACGGGCCGCACAGGCCGTACTGGAACGCTTCCCGCCCCGCTGAAGAAGCGGGGCCGGCACCCGGTCTTCAGGCCGTGCGCAGCGCCTTCACGCGTTCACCGCCGACGACATAGCTGAACTCGTCGCCGCCAAGCGGGTCGAGCCTTTCGCCCGTCCGCAGATCGAAACGACGGTTCACTTCCCGCGGTGCTGACAGGCTCCCATCCTCGGCCACCATCCGTTCATAGGTCACGCGCTCGAGGATCTCCACGTCATTGCCGCTCTCAGTCAACGCCGGGTAGCGGTGGATTTCCTCGTGGTACTTCACGTTGGTGGCAAGGTCCATCGTCAGCCTACTTGCCCGGAGCTGGCGTGCCGCCGCCCGGATACCAGAACTTCTTGTGGCAGGTCTCGCAGGCCTCGTCGATGACGCCGCCCGATTCGAGGTAGGCCTCGACATTGCGGGCCTCGATGGCCTTCAGTGCACCCTCGCCCGCCGTCCGCAGTGCAGCCGACATGGCGATGAACGTGGCCCGATCTGCCTTGATGGCCGCTTCGGACTGTTCGGGCGTGAAATCACCGGGACCCGGCGGGTCCTCGAGCTTCTGTTCAGGATGACCCACGACGCGGCCCTCCATCATCAGGA
>CANGMU010000226.1 GCA_947454665.1 Pseudomonadota bacterium
CCACAGCACGGACAGCGTCCCGCACCCCACCAACGCCCTGTCCCTCGATCGCCTGCTGGCTTCGGCGCTTTAAGCCATCCGCCGACGGCTCAGGCGAGCCTCGGCCATATCTCACGGAAGAAAGTCCGGTCGCCGGCGAAGGTGGGCGCCAAGGCGAGAAAGCCCTGGCTGTCGACCCATCGCGTGCCCGCCACTTCGTCAGGCGCTGGCGTCAGCAAATCGCCGTCTTCGGCAACGGTCCACCAGTGCAGGCGATAGCCCCCGTCATCGGTGAGGCATTCCCAGACCTTGGCCAGGGGACGGACAACGATACCCAGTTCTTCGCGCATCTCGCGCACGACCGCTTGTGGCTGGCTCTCGCCTGGCTCGATGCGCCCGCTGGGCGCGCTCCAGTAGCCGGGCAACATCGAGCCCGGCCCGCGCTGGATCACCAGCATGCGGCCATCACGGCGGATGACCGCAACGATGGCTTCCGGGATCAGCGGCTCAACCGCACTTGCTGTCGCCGCAGTTCAGGCAGGTCATGCAGCCGTCCATCATCACGACGGCGGCGGTGCTGCACTTGTTGCACAGCTGCGCGCCTTCCGGGAAATGCGACTTGCTGAAGGCGTCGGTCTGCTTCTTGCGCGCTTCGAATTCAGCGCGCTTTTCGTCGACGAGCTTCTGCTGGTGCACATCCAGGCCGACCGGCCGCAGCAGGCCGATCATCTGCAGGTGCTTCTCGATGACATGGCCGAGCTCGGCGATGATCGAGGACATGAACTTGCCGCCCGGCTGCCAGTAGCCGCCACGCGGATCGAACACGGCCTTGAGTTCCTCGACGAGGAAGGTCACGTCGCCGCCCTTGCGGAACACCGCCGAGATGACGCGTGTCAGCGCGACGATCCACTGGAAGTGGTCGAGGTTCTTCGAGTTGATGAAGATCTCGAAGGGGCGACGCTGCTCGTGGTCCGTGCCCTCGTTGATCACGATGTCATTGATCGTGACGTACATGGCGTGGTCAGAGACCGGCGTCTTGATCTTGTACGTCGAGCCGATGAGCATGTCCGGGCGCTGGATCTCCTCGGTGAGGCGGATCACCTTGGCAGACTTGCCGTCCTTGCTCCTCGCCATGATTTCGACCGGCTCGGCGGGCTTCGTCTCCACCGGCTTCTCGTCCGGCTTGCGGACGCGGTACTTCACGATGCGCTTGTCGATCTTGATGCTGCTCATCACACCGTCTCCGAAGACGTCGTCTGGTACTTGCCGTAGTAGCCTTCCTTGAGGGCGTCATAGAGATTCGCGGCCGAGTGCATCTCGCCGTCGTACTCGATCTCCTGGTCGCCCGAGACTTCCACGTCGGTGCCGTCATCCAGCGTGAACACATACTTCGTGTTCTTGAGGTCTTCTTCCTTCACGAGCACGCCCTGGAAGGCCTCCGGGTTGAAGCGGAAGGTCGTGCAACCCTTCAGCCCCTTCTCGTGCGCGTACAGGTAGATGTGCTTGAAGTCGTCGTACTTGTAATCCGTCGGCACGTTCGCCGTCTTGGAGATCGACGAGTCGATCCACTTCTGCGAAGCCGCCTGGATGTCCACGTGCTGCGCCGGCGTGACGTCGTCGGCCGTGGTGAAGTACTCCGGCAGCTTCAGCGCCGGATCGGTCGAGAACGGCATGGCGTCGCCATTCACCAGCTCGCGGTAGGCGAGCAGCTCGAACGAGAAGACGTCGACCTTTTCCTTCGTCTTGCGACCCTCGCGGATCACATTACGGAAGTAGTGGTGCGCGAACGAGGGCTCGATGCCGTTGGACGCATTGTTGGCCAGCGACAGCGAGATCGTGCCGGTGGGCGCGATGGACGTGTGGTGCGTGAACCGCGCGCCGACGTCGGCCAGGTCCGCCACGAGCTGCGGAGCGACTTCGGCGACGCGCTGCATGTAGCGGCTGTAACGGGCGTGCAGCAGGCGACCCGGGATCTTCGCGCCGACCTTCCATCCATCGCGCTTCATCTCGGGACGCTTGCGCAGCATCTCGCCGGTGACCGTGAACTCTTCCTTCATGATCGGGGCCGGGCCCTTCTCGCGGGAAAGCTCGAGGCCCGCTTCCCAGCCAGCCACGGCCATCTCGCGCGAAACCCGCTCGGTGAACTCCACGGATTCATCGCTGCCGTACTTCATGCCGAGCAGCGTGATTGTCGAGCCCAGGCCGAGGAAACCCATACCATGGCGACGCTTGCGCATGATTTCGTTGCGCTGGCCTTCCAGCGGCAGGCCGTTCACCTCGACGACGTTGTCGAGCATGCGCGTGAACACGCGCACGACGTCGCGGTATTCGTCCCAGTCGAAGCGGGCTTCAGTGGTAAACGGATCCAGCACGAAGCGCGTCAGGTTGACCGAACCGAGCAGGCAGGAGCCGTAGGGCGGCAGCGGCTGCTCGCCGCAGGGGTTGGTGGCGCGGATGTTCTCGCACCACCAGTTGTTGTTCATCTCGTTGACGCGGTCGATCAGGATGAAGCCCGGCTCTGCGAAATCGTAGGTCGACGTCATGATGACGTCCCACATGCGGCGGGCCGGCAGCGTCTTGTAGACCTTGCAGGCCACCAGGCCTTCCTCGTTCACAACATAGCCGTCGTGCACGGGCCATTCGCGCCAGATGAACTGCGCGGGGTCGTCGAGCGCATCCGTTTCCGGGTCGTGCTCCTTGATCGAGAGCGGGAAGGAAAGCTTCCACTCGCCATCTTCGCGCACGGCCTTCATGAACTCGTCGGTGATGAGCAGCGACAGATTGAACTGACGCAGGCGGCCGTTCTCGCGCTTGACGCGGATGAACTCCATCGCGTCCGGATGGCCGACATCGAAGGTGCCCATCTGCGCGCCGCGACGGCCACCGGCCGACGACACGGTGAAACACATCTTGTCGTAGATATCCATGAACGACAGCGGACCGGAGGTGTAGGCACCGGCGCCCGATACATACGCACCGCGGGGGCGCAACGTCGAGAACTCGTAGCCGATGCCGCAACCGGCCTTCAACGTGAGACCGGCCTCGTGCACCTTCTCGAGGATGTCGTCCATCGAGTCACGGATGATGCCGGACACGGTGCAGTTGATCGTCGAGGTGGCGGGCTTGTGTTCCCAGGCGCCAGCATTCGACGTGATGCGGCCGGCGGGAATCGCACCCTTGCGCAGGGCCCACAGGAAGCGCTCATGCCAGTGCGAACGCGCGCTTTCCGGCTCGATGTCCGCGAGCGTACGGGCAACGCGCTGGTAGGTGTCATCCATCGAATGATCGACGGGCGAACCATCCTTGGCGGTGAGTCGGTATTTCTTTTCCCAGATATCCAGGGAGGCTTCCTGGAACGGGATGCTGTCGATGTCTTTAGGCACGATCTTCACGACGCTGTTCATGAATCGCAGGAACTCCCCGGGGAAACTTGTGCTGGACGGAACTGGAAAGAGGCGAGACCACCGCAAGCACAATATCTTGTGTCTTGGCTCTGGAATCTAGTGAAGCGCCTCCATGCCGTCAAGCCTGAATATTGGCTGAACCGTCATCTTCATAAGCTATACAAAACAATGACTTGAAGCATTCATCACAGGCGCTGCATTTTTCAAGCGGCGCTTTCTCGCGGTGCAGCCCGCACCACAACGGATCAACCTATTGTAGTGCGCCACCCACAGCTCGCCCACAGGTCATCCACAGGCCGGGCTGCGGACAACATGCCCTTGAAACCGCCGGTTGCGGCCACAGATCGATC
>CANGMU010000227.1 GCA_947454665.1 Pseudomonadota bacterium
CCGGTGGTCGGCGCGGTGATGATCTACGCTGCGGCCTACATGCTCGTCTCGGGCATGACCTTGTTCCTCGGCCGACTGCTGAACGAACGACGCATGTTCGTCGTCGGGTTCTCCATCGTGCTGGGCCTCGGGCCGGTGGTCGTTCCGGACATGTTCAGCGAAGCGCCGGACTCTTTGCGTCCCATCCTTGAATCGCCGCTCGCGCTCGGCAGCTTCTGCGCGATCCTGCTTACGCAGCTCTTGCGATTCGGCGCCGCCACGAAGGCCGAGATCGCCATCGCTCTGCCGGTCAGCAGCAACGAGATGATGCAGGAACTGGTCTGCAACAAGGCGATCCGCGCCGGGCTGGTAAGGCTCGGCGCGTCGGCTGGCGCAGCCCGCCCCGCGGTCTACCGCGCGATCGATGTGACATCCGAATGCGTCGGCTGGCTGAAGGTGAACGGTTTCATCGAAGGCGACGTCCAGCTCACGGCCTCTTTCGTGGACAGCCAGCTGGACATCATGCTGGCCTATGACGGGCGTCCGGCACCGGAGCTGGAAATACCGGCTCCCATGTTCCAGGCAGATTCCATCTCGATGCGCAGCCACGGATCGCGCCAGCACCTGATGCTCAGCTTCGAGCCCTCGAACTGAAGGCAGACACGAACCATGCCCCCAACGACTGACAGCAAGTCCGCGCTCTACCTCTGCTCTCCGATCAATGCGCTGGTCGAAGGGATCTACGAGGCCCGCATCCCGCTGCATGACGTCCTGGCACACGGTGATTTCGGGCTGGGGACATTCGACCAGCTCGACGGCGAGATGGTCATCCTGGATGGCCGGGTGTTCCAGGTGGATATCGACGGTCAGGTCCGCGAAGTGCCCGACAGCGCCTGCACCCCCTTCGCCGCGGTCACGCGCTGGGCGCCGATCAGCGTCGAGGAAATCACGGGCGAGATGTCGTGGCCAGAATTCTCCGCCGTGCTGCAGGCGATGATGCCGTCACCGAATCTCTTCTACGCCATCCGCATCGAAGGCGAGTTCGCTCGCATCGATGCTCGCTCTGTCCCGCGGCAGGACAGTTACCGCCCCCTGGTCGAGGTGGCCCGCAACCAACGCGAGCTGTGTTACGAGAACGTCCGGGGAACCTTGGCGGGGTTCCACACGCCGACCTTCATGTCCAGCATCAGCGTGCCCGGCGTGCACCTGCATTTCCTGTCGGAAGATCTTCGGCTCGGCGGCCATCTCATGGAATGCCGCCCACGGAATGTGCGGATCGCCATCCAGTTCATCAACCACCTGGAACTGGAACTGCCGGTCACGCTGGACTACCTGACGCTGGATTTCAAACGCGACACCGCGAAAGACCTGGAAGAGGCTGAGTGATGCGCCTTCAACGATGGCTCCTCGGGATGCTGTTCATGGCCTGCCTCGCCGGCGGATCCCATGCTGCTGAAAGGACCACGCTGCGCGTTCAGCTGAACTGGCTCGACCAGGCCCAGTTCGCCGGCTTCTATGTCGCCGACAGGAAGGGATTCTTCGCCGAGGAAGGCGTCGATGTGGTGACGCTAGCGGGAGGGCCTGACCTGGACCCCGTGTCAGTGCTTCGCTCCGGCAAAGCAGACCTCATCACCTACCAGTATTTCACGGCACTCCAGCATGCCGGGGACACCGATCCCCTCATCAACATCGCACAGGTTTTCGAGAAGCCACCGATGCGCCTGATGTGTCGCAGCGAAAGCGGCGTCAGGAGCCTGAAGGACGTCAGCGGAAAGATCGTTGCCGTCGGCCTCGAGCAAGACCAACTGGTCGTCGAGGAAATGCTCGCCAACGCTGGCGCTGCCAACGAGAAACCACAGTTCATCCGTCGCGGCTCAGGCGTGGCTGCGCTGATCGAGGGCAGGGCGGACTGCGTCACGGGCGAGGTCTACAACGAATACCGACAGCTCCTGCGCGCCGGTCACTTTCACCAACCCCTTGCGATCTTCAAGCCGTCGGATTTTGGCGTCGTGAACGTGGAAGACGGTTTATACGTGCTGCAAAGCCGTCTTGTCGATCCGGTATTCGTCGACCGACTGGCCCATCTTGTGAGGGGTCTGCGCCGGGGGTGGGAAGATGTGCGCCAGTACCCCAACGAGGCCCTGAACATCACCCTCAGCAGGAACCCGGCGCTGGACCGTACGGACCAGCAGGAAATGCTGGAAGGCGTGATCTCGCTGCTGCGCGCCGAAGATGTGCTGTATCTCGATCCGGCGCTCGTTGAGACAAAGCATGGCCCTGCAACGCCGCCCTGGACCCATGCGGTCTGGAACCGCGTGCTCGAACTGGATGGGAAAACCGAAACCTTCAGACGCGCGACGCTGTTCCAGGCAGGACTGGACGAGAAGAGCCACATCTTCGGTCTGTTGTTGATGTTCGGCTTCTGCGCCTTTGCCTTGGCGGCCACGCTGGACGCGGTGTCTCAGGGTTATGACCTCTGGGGCCGGCTCGTCATCGCGCTGGTCAGCGTGATGGGTGGCGGCGTACTGCGGGATCTCATCCTGGCGCGGAACCGCTTGCCCTTTTCCTTCCTTGAAGATCCCGCTGTCCCGATCGCGATCACGACCGTGGTCATTGCCTTCTCGCTGCTGCTCATCATCTGGCCCGATTCCGGACGGACCCGGGCGTGGCTCGTCATCCGCCGGTACTGCGAAGCCATCGGCTTCGGCATCATCACCGTCTATGGCGCCCTGGCCTGCATTCTTTCCGGTGCGAACTGGTATTGGGCGCCGTTCGGTGCCGCGATGACCATCGCGGGCGGCGGCATCCTCCGCGACATCCTCGTCAACCGCGAGCCCCGCAACTTTCGGGGCGCCATCTTCGAGGAAATCGCCGTGCTCAGTGGCCTGCTGGTGGTAATCGGCCTGGTCGTCGCCAGCCGATTTGAACATTCGGCATGGGTGGTGCACGCGCTCCTGGCTGGAACGGTGGTGGTCATCACGACACTCCGCCTGCTGGTCGTGAAATACGACCTGCGCTATCCCCGTTGGCTGGCTCAGCCGGCGCCGTCGGCGTGACTGGCCTCGGCATGGGGCTTTCGCTGTGCAGCCGTCAAGCGTTCAAAGGCATGGCCGACCTGTAGCAGCAGTCCATCCTGGAAGCGGCGTCCGACCAGTACGATCCCCACGGGCAAGCCACGGACAAGTCCCATCGGAACGCTGAGGCTCGGATACCCGGCGATCGCGGCAGCAGAAGCCATGGAGGGCCAGCCACCGTCTCCGGGCCGATCACCCCACACCGGGTCGATGAGTTCTGCCGGTCCGTTGCCCACCGAAAGCAGCACCTCCACCCGGTGACCCTCGAGCAAGGCGGCCAATCCCGCGACATCGGCGCAGCGGTGTAGCGTCGCGCGGGCAGCCAGGTACTTGCGATCCTGCAGGCCGCCACAAGCCTGGGCCTGTTCGAAGAGTTCCTGTCCGAATTGCGGCATTTCCTGCGAAGCATGCGAGACGTTGAATTCGATCAGCGCGGCCAAGGTTCGCGAAGGGACCTGCTGCGGATCGAGCCCCGACAGGTAGGCGTTGATCGCGGATTTGAATTCGTACAGCAAGGCTGTGGTTTCGGCCGACCCCATCTGTTCAAACGCCGCGGGCGGATGAAGGTCGACCAGTACCGCGCCCTGCGCTTCAAGCAGCGCCCGCACCGACGCAAACTGCCATACGGCATCGGGGTGCGTGCCGGGCGATGCCGGCATCACGCCAATGC
>CANGMU010000228.1 GCA_947454665.1 Pseudomonadota bacterium
TCATGACGTAGTGGGGGCCGATGGGGACGATCTCGAATTCCTCGCCCTGTGCTGCAAAACCCATGCGCTCGTAGAAACCCAGCGCCGCCACGCGGGCGTTACACCAGAGCAGATCCCCACCCTGTTCCCGGATGTGGTCGAAACAACTCTCGAGCAGCGCGCGCCCGAGCCCGGTCCCCCGCACGGCCGGCACCGTGGCCATGCCGCGCAGGCGCCAGGCGCCGCCTTCTGCGCTGCCCGGCGAGTCGGTGCCGACCGGCATCGCTTCGCGACACACGGAGGCAATGCCAACCAGTTCGCCGCCCACGAACGCGCCCGCATGCAGCGTGTCCGGCGCGTCATCACCGGCATAGACCAGCTTTTCCGGTGGATCGAAGGGCCGCAACACGGCATGGCGCAACTGCCGCACTTCGACGGGCGTGATGGCGCGCACGCACTCCGCGCTGCGACTCAAGGTGCGCGTCCGAGGATGTAGTCGTAATAGTCGCTGCCGCCGACACGGAACATGCGCTCGCCAACCTTCTCGAACTTCATGCGCTCGTAGAAACGCAGCGCCTGGTCGTTGCGCGAATACACGCCGAGCAGCACACGGGCGCAGCCAGAGGCCTTTGCATAGCGCATGCAGGTTTCCATCAGGCGGCGGCCGTTGCCCGACCCCTGGAAGCGACTCAGCAAATAGATGCGGCGGATCTCCCAGTCATTCGGATCCGGATCCTTGATGGGCAGGTCCGGCGTGCCCATCACGAGATAACCCACAGGCGCACCACCATGGCTGGCCTCGACGAGCCAGGTCACCGTGCGGCCATCTTCGAGCCAGGCCTTGTAAACCTCCGGCGCATGCTTGGTGGCACAGTGGGCGACGATGTCCTCGACCGGCAGGGTGCCTGCATAAGATTCGAGGAAAGTCGCCTGGCCCACCATCGACAAGAGCCCGGCATCCGCAGGCTTGGCCAGCCGCAGGCTGACCGGCGGTGGCGCCTCACGCTGCTTCAGGATGTCATGTCGAAGCATGGCGAACTGCTCAGAGCCCCATGTCCGACAGCCCCGGATGGTCGTCGGGACGCCGGCCCAGAGGCCACAGGAAACGACGCTCCGCGGAGGCGATCGGCAGGTCGTTGATGCTCGCGTAACGGCGTTGCATCAGACCCTGCGCATCGAATTCCCAGTTCTCGTTGCCATAGCTGCGGAACCAGTTGCCCGTGTCGTCATGCCATTCATAGGCAAAACGCACCGCGATGTGGTTGTCCTGCCAGGCCCAGACTTCCTTCACGAGACGGTAGTCCAGTTCACGCGCCCACTTGCGCACGAGGAATTGTGTGATCGCATCACGGCCGCGGAAGAACTCCGCGCGGTTACGCCATTCACTGTCTTCCGTATAGGCAAGTGCCACGCGGTGCGGATCGCGCGAATTCCAGGCGTCCTCGGCCATGCGCGCCTTCTGCGCAGCGGTCGTGGCATCGAAAGGGGGAAACGGCGGTCTGGCGGGGGATGTCGCGCTCATGGCGAAAGCTCCTTGTCATCGACCCGTATTGTGAAGCAGCGCCACAAGCCGCGCATCGTTCAGCGCGTCTGGCACATCGAGCTGGAACACGTCATCCAGCAGGGCACGCAGGGCCGTGGGCGTCTCGATATAACGCGACTGCGGCGGACCTTCGAGCGGTCGCCAGGTGTATTCGCCGTTGCGATAGCCATGTCGGCCGGCTTCCACCGCACGCGCCAGCACCAGCGAGGTCGCAAAGGGTGACTGCGGGTGCGTGGCCAGGAACCAGTTGGCGTAGCTGTAATCGATGGGCAGTTGCGGCGTGAGATCGAAGCGGTACATGCGCGCCGGCCCCTGCGGCAGCAGGGCTTCGAGCAGCCATTCGGTGCCCTCGCAGCGCAGCCGGAAGCGGCCATGCGGCGTGTCCTGCTCGATGTCCGCCACCAGCGCGAGCGGACCGGTGGCCGTGAGCCCGCCGAAGCCGACATCCACCACCTGTGCTCCGGCCTCCGTCGCGACGAGCAGCAACATGTGCGTGCGGCCGGGCCGCGCGTCCGCGGGTTGCTGCCACAGCACGCGCGCGGCCAGGGCGGTCACGCCGAAACCGATCGTCTCCAGCACGGTCCACAACAGCCCGTTGTGCTCGAAGCACCAGCCGCCGCGGCGGCTGCGCAGCAGCTTCTGTTCGATATCGGCCAGTGCCAGCGAGGGCGCCTCGCCACTGAGCGCGGCCAGGTTCTCGAAGGGGATCGCCAGCGGATGCAGGCGATGGATCTCGCGCAGCACGAGCAAGCTGGGCTCAAAGGCGCCGCGGAATCCGATCCGCGCGGCGTAAAGATCGAGGTCTGGACGCTCCACGGCTGGCGTCAGGCCTGCACGCCGAAGAAATGACCGACCAGGCCGGTGACGCCCATCGCCGCGACGCCCCAGAACGCCACGCGCAGCGCGCCTCGCCACAGCGTCGCGCCACCCAGACGCGCCGCGAAGGCACCCAGCGCCAGCAGGAGCAGCAGCGTGCTGCCGAAGATCACGGGCGTGACCTGGGCCGCGGGCACCACCAGCGCCATCAACAGCGGCGGAAAGGCGCCGACCGCAAAGGACGCGGCCGAAGCCACGGCGGCCGTCATCGGCTGCGCGCGGGACAGGTCAGTGATCCCGAGTTCATCGCGCGCGTGGGCACCCAGCGCATCGTGCGCCGTGAGCTGTGTCGCCACCTGGTCCGCCAGCTCGGGCGTGAGCCCACGCCCGACATAGATCGCGGCCAGCTCGCGGTGCTCGGCCTCGGGCGCCGTGGCAAGTTCGCGGCGTTCGCGCGCGATGTCCGCCTGTTCGATGTCGGATTGCGAACTTACCGACACATATTCGCCCGCTGCCATCGACAGCGAGCCGCCAACCAGGCCCGCCAGACCCGCGACCAGGATGGCGCCGGGGCCGGAATTCGCGGCAGCGACGCCGACGATCAGGCTGGCGGTGGAGATCAGGCCATCGTTCGCGCCCAGCACAGCGGCGCGGAGCCAGCCCATGCGCTCGACGCGGTGACCTTCAGGGTGATGCTTCATGCGGCACCCGGCTTCCAGGTGGAGTGGACCAGGAAGCGCCGCACGAGGGTCTTCACCGACTCGCTGGCGCAACCTTCCGATCGCACCAATTCATGGGTTTTTGTCTTGATCTCCAGCGAACGTGCCGCCAACTCTGCGGCAATTTCCTGATTCGATGCGTCTGGGCGGCGACTGCCGATCTCCCGCGTGGCCTGCAGCGAGACCCACTGGAAGTTGGACAGGAAGCGCAGGGTGAGCGAGTCACCCGGGTCGACGCAGCGCGTGGCCGCGGCACCGGAGGAGACGAACTGGTCGAAGAGCCCGAGGATGTCGCCGGGGGTGCCGGTCGCCTCGACGTCCTGCGCCATCGCAGGGGCTGCCAGGATCACGCCTGCAAGGACGGCAGAAAGAAAGCCTGAGCGGCGGGACATGGGCGGCCTGACGGGCGGCACGGGCGAGGCTGCCCGCCGGGTGACGATACGCCGGAACCCATCGCGGCGCGACACAGTCCAAGCGGGTGTGGATATCACGGACTGGCCGCTGTGCAGACGCATGGCATAAAGTCAGTTCGCTACGCTTCGAACCGTATCCGCTGCCTTGGGGGCTTGCTCGCAGCCATGTTTACCGGTCGCCACATCCTGGCCCGCTTCGTCGGTGCCGCCATCTTTGGCA
>CANGMU010000229.1 GCA_947454665.1 Pseudomonadota bacterium
CTGCCGAACAGCTCCGCACAGGAAGCCGTCAGCCAGAACAAGCACGATGACTGCGCGCGTGCTGGCGCGGCCGTCATGGCGCTGGTGAAGGCGGGCATCAAGCCGCGGGACATTCTCACGCGCAAGGCCTTTGAAAATGCGATCACGGTGGTGATCGCCCTGGGTGGTTCGACGAACGCGGTGCTGCACCTGCTGGCGATCGCGCACGAAGCCAAGGTCAAGCTGACGCTCGATGATTTCACGCGCATCGGCAAGCGCGTGCCGGTCCTCGCCGACGTGCGTCCGAGTGGCAAGTACCTGATGTCCGAAATGATCGCGATCGGCGGCATCCAACCGCTGATGAAGCGCCTGCTCGATGCGGGCCTGCTGCATGGCGACGTGCTGACCGTCACCGGCAAGACCATGGCCGAGAACCTTGCCTCGGTGAAGGATTACCCGGAAGGCCAGGATGTCGTCATGCCCTTCGACAAGCCCATCAAGAAGGACAGCCACCTGGTCGTGCTGTACGGCAACCTCGCGCCGGAAGGCGCCGTGGCCAAACTGACCGGCAAGGAAGGCCTCACGTTCACGGGCAAGGCCAAGGTCTACGAAGGCGAGGAAGCCGCAACGGCCTCCATCCTCGCCGGCAAGGTTGGCGCAGGCGATGTCGTCGTGATTCGCCAGGAAGGCCCGATCGGTGGCCCGGGTATGCGTGAAATGCTCAGCCCGACGGGCGCGATCATCGGCCGCGGACTGGGCGACAAAGTGGCCCTGATCACCGACGGCCGCTTCTCCGGCGGCAGTCACGGCTTTGTGGTGGGTCATGTGTCGCCAGAAGCCGCGCAGGGCGGACCGATCGGCCTGCTCAAGACCGGCGACGTCATCACCATCGATGCCAACCAGCGCAGCATCGACGTGAAGCTGACCGCGGCGGAACTTAAGCGTCGTCAGAAGGCCTGGAAAGCACGCCGCCCTTACACGGACCGTGGCGTTCTTGCCAAGTACGCGCGCACGGTCAGCAGCGCCTCCAAGGGAGCGATCACCGGCTGATTGTTGTTTTCATGTTGTCAGCCTTGGGAGCAGGCGTTAGAGTCCCGCTTGAACTCAAAAAGCGAGCATCAAAAAGCCGCGATGTGTGCAAAAAGACGCACATCGCTGCAAAGCGATAACTCAAGAGTTGGGTGGGGTCGGGCAGGGTGCCTTTCAGGTGCCTTGCCCTGTGACGGGATGGCAGGGCTCCGTGAGTGAGTCGCACCAATCCGGCGCACGGGCCAACGGTAGGGCAAGCTCGCAGACGTCAAGCAGACGTTGTGAAAATTCGCTCCGTATCGGTCCGGTCATCATTCATGTTCAGCGAGAGTTCATCGAACACTTGCGCCACGTGGAAAACGCCGTTACTTTCCGGCGTCGACTTCCTGCGGTGCATGTGGACCGCGTGATTTCCTGCTGAGGCCTCGGCCGAAGCACAACACTGCAAGACGGGTCTATGGGCGTATACGTACACGACAAGAATTGGAGCTCGCGGCGAAGCATCGCTTTCGTCTCGATCATCATCTTCCACGTCATCCTGATCTACGGCCTGAAGAGCGGATTCGCTCAACATGTCATGGAGTCGATCGCGCCGCCGATCGTCACCGAGATCCTGAAGGAGGAGAAGCAGGAAGACACGCCGCCGCCGCCGCCGCCGCCGAAGGTCGAGCTGCCGCCGGTCGAAGTGCCGCCCCCGGTTGTGGACATTCAGGTCCCGGTGCCGACAAACACCACCGCCCTGTCCAACGTGACAGACAAGCCGCTGCCGCCGCCGCCGCCGCCGAAGCCGGTCGAGCGCTCGGTCGTCAAGGTTGCGCCGAAGCTCAACCCGCGCGTGACGCAGCCGGACTCCGAAGAGTACTACCCGCCTTCGTCCAAGCGACTTGGCGAGGAAGGCATCGTGGTCGTGAAGAGCTGCATCGACGAGAAGGGCAAGCTGGCCGAAGCCACCGTGCAGGAATCGTCGAATGTCGCCCGTCTCGACGAGGCTGCGCTGAAATACGCGAAGGCGCTGCGCTACCTGGCCGGCACGGAAGACAGCAAGCCGACCACGTCCTGCTTTGCGTTCCGCGTCAGGTTCCAGCTGAAGAACTGATTTCGATACTGGGTCTAGTCACTATTCATTTGGGTTAACGATCCGCCACAGGCGGACGATTTTAGAAACTGAGGATCAAAATGGAAAATCAAGCCGCCGCCGTTGCCGATGCCGCCGCCGCAGTCGCCCCGGGCGCCAACCCGTATGGTTTTGGAGCCCTGATCGATCACGGCACCGGTATTTCGTACACCGTGCTGGGCATCCTGGCCCTCATGTCCCTGATCTCGTGGTACGTCATCTTCACGAAGTTCTGGGACCAGTACCGCATGGGCAAGTCGGCGAAGATCGTCGAGAAGCAGTTCTGGGCCGCCGCGACGCCGAAGGAAGGCGCCGAGCGTCTGGAGAAGGATGACGACTTCCGCTTCGTGGCCGAAAGCGCCCTGCGCGCCGCCGCCCACCACGAAGGTCGCCTGAACGATCGCATCAGCCTGAACGACTGGCTGGCGATGGCCCTGCAGCGCTCGGTCGACAACGTGAACAGCAAGCTGTCCAGCGGCCTGTCGTTCCTCGCGACGGTCGGCTCCACGTCGCCGTTCGTCGGTCTGTTCGGCACGGTGTACGGCATTCTGAACGCCCTCGTGCAGATCGGCCTGTCGGGCCAGCCGTCGATCGACAAGGTCGCGGGCCCGGTCGGTGAAGCGCTGATCATGACGGCCCTCGGCCTCGCGGTCGCCGTGCCTGCGGTGTTCGGTTACAACATCCTCCTGAAGCGCAACAAGGCCATCCAGGATGTCCTCCGTGAATTCACGGGCGACCTCGAGGCCTACCTGATCGGCGGCGTGCGCCCGGACATGGGCAATGCAGCCCGCCCGGCTGCCCCGGCTGCCAAGAAGTAAGCTGCGCTCCACGCGTCCACGAGGGTTCGAGCCATGTCGATGAGTGTTCCTGGCGGTGACGGTGACGACGGCGTGATGTCAGACATCAACACCACGCCCCTCGTGGACGTGATGTTGGTCATGCTGATCATCTTCCTGATCACCATTCCGGTCATCACGAAGACGGTGAAGGTGGAACTGCCCCAGCCGCGCAACATCCCGACGCAGACGAAGCCGGAGAACATCACTCTGGCTATCGACACGCAGGGAGCGATGTACTGGAACGGCGGCTTGGTTCCGGACCGTACCAAGCTCCTTGAGCTGGTGGTTTCAGAGGCGCGCAAGAATCCTCAGCCGGAGATCCACATCCGTGGTGATCGCCGGGCGCGCTTCGAGGCCGTCGGTCGTGCCCTGTTCATCATCCAGCAGGGCGGCCTGGTCAAGGTCGGGTTCCTCACGGAGCCGCACAACGCCAGCTGAGGCTGGCGTTGTACCGGTCCTCCACATTTAATTCCGGGGTTCATAAACCATGAGTATGAGTGTCGGTACGGGCAGCAGCGATGCGCCGATGTGCGACGTCAACACGACGCCGCTGATCGACGTGATGCTGGTGATGCTCGTCATGCTGATCGTGACGCTGCCGATCTCGACGCACGCCGTCAAACTGGACATGCCGCAGGCGAACAACTCTCCGCCGCCGGAGACTCAGCCGCGCGTAATCGATCTCGAGATCGATTACGACGGCCTGATCCTCTGGAACGGTAC
>CANGMU010000230.1 GCA_947454665.1 Pseudomonadota bacterium
CAAGACAACTGCGCGTCGGGATACCGCGCTGGCTGATTTGGAGGAGCAGAGCCGGATTTCAGATTCGATCATCGACAATGCACCGGTGGCCATGTATCTGCGTGACGCCGAAAACCACGCGCTCGTCCGCGTCAACCCGCGCCTTTGTGCCATGAGCGGCAAGCCCCGTGCCGAACTGCTCGGCAGCACGGGATGTCCCTTCGGTGCAGGTGACATGGAACAGTCGCTGCTCGTTGAAGAGAAGCAACTGATCGCGGATTCCCAGTGGGTGGCCAACGGCGAGTACGAAGTGGCGACGGCGCTGGGCGACCGGATACTCCAGGTCAGGACCGTCCTGATCCCCGACCAGCAAGGCGGCGTACGCCATATCCTGCGCCTGATCGAAGACGTCACCGAACGCCGCGAGGCCGACCGCGCGGAACAGGAGTTCGCGTCGACGCTGGAGCAGAAAGGGAAGGCACTGGAAATGGCGAACAAGGAGCTGGAAAGCTTCAGCTATTCCGTCTCGCACGACCTGCGTGCGCCCTTGCGTGCAATCGAAGGCTATGCCTCGATCCTCGCTGAAGACAACGCAGCGCAACTGGACGACACAGGCCGGCGATACCTGCAGAACATCCGCGACGGCGCGACACGCATGGGCACGCTGATCCAGGATCTGCTGGCTTTCTCCAGGCTGAATCGCCAGGCCCTGACGCCGGTGGACTGCGAAACACAGTTGGTGGTGCAGGCTGCCTGGCGGACCGTCAGGACCGCGCACCCTGAACTCATGGCCCAGCTGACGGTCCTCAACCTGCCCCGCTGCCGCGGCGACACGCACCTGCTGGAACAGGTCTGGATGAACCTGCTCGACAACGCCAGAAAATACAGCAGCAAGACGCCCGACCCGCATATCACTGTCCGTGGTGAATCGAGCGAGGACGGTTCGGAAGTGATCTTCCACGTCGAAGATAACGGCGCTGGTTTCGACATGCGCTATTACGACAAACTCTTCAACGTCTTCCAGCGCCTGCACAGCGAATCGCAGTTCCCCGGCACAGGCGTCGGACTGGCCATCGTGCAGCGGATCATCGTCCGCCACGGCGGGCGCGTCTTTGCTCGCGGCGAGCCCGGCAAGGGTGCCTGCTTCTCCTTCGCGCTGCCCACGGGGTCCGCGACATGACCGAGGCCCCGCTGCTTCGCATCCTCCACGTGGAGGACCTGCCCTACGACGCCGAGCTGGTCGAGCTCACGCTGCGCCGATCCGGCCTGCAGTTCATCGCTGAGCAGGTGGACAACGAAGTCGCCATGCGGGACAGCCTCGAGCGTTTCAAACCCGACCTCGTGCTGTCGGATTACAGCCTGCCTGGCTTCGATGGCATGGCCGCGCTGGAAATCGTCCGCGAAACGGACCGGGCCCTGCCCTTCATCTTCGTGTCCGGCATGATCGGCGAGGACCGTGCGATCGCCGCGCTCAAGCAGGGCGCGACCGATTACGTGCTGAAGTCCAACCTGTCGCGCCTGGCACCTGCCGTGACTCGCGCGGTGAGCGAAAAGGCTACCGAAATCGCCCGTTACAAGGCGGAGGCGCAGCTGCGCTCCAACGAGCGTCGACTGCGCGACATCATCGACACCTCCCAGGACTGGATCTGGGAAATGGACGCCGAAGGTCACTTCACCTTCTGCAGCGGCGCAGTGCGGCACATCCTGGGCTATGAACCGGAAGAAATGCTCGGTCGCAGCAGCAGGGACTTCATGCATCCGGACGACGTGTGGCGGGCGCCGATGCTGCTGCCTGCGATCGCCGCATCCGCGGGTATCAACGGCGTCAGCTCGCGCTGGCTCCACAAGGACGGTTCCCTGCGCTGGCTGGAACGGGCTGCGATCAAGCGCATGCGGGATGAAGAGCTCATCGGCTACCGCGGCAACGACCGCGACACCACGCTGCGCATGCAGCATGAAGTACACATCGCACGCCTGAACCGCATCCATTCGCTGCTGTCGAGCGTCAACGCGATCGTCGCCAAGGCCGATGACTGCGACAAGATGCTGCACGACATCTGCCGTCTGGCCGTGGAGCGCGGCGGCTACCTCCGCGTGGTCATCGGGCTGCCTTCCGAGAGTGGCTCCAGGGTGCTGCGGCCCATCGCCTGGAAGAGTTCACTGGACGACCCCCTCCATACACTGGGGATGTCCTTCGGCGACGGCCACGAGCAACGCAGTCTCGTCGATGAAGCGATGTCTTCACTGAAACCTGCGGTCTGCGATGACCTGCGCGACGAACAGGACAGGCCCATCGGCCACCGTCTGGAATTGAGCCAGGCGGGCGTGCGCGCCATTGCCGCCATTCCGATGCTCGTCGATGGCAAGGCCGTCGGTGCGATCGTCTTCGAATCCGGCGATGCCGGTGTGTTTGACGCCGGAGAGCTGGAATTGCTGGAGGACGTCGCCACCGACGTCGGCTTCGCGTTGCAGTATTTCGAGAAGGACGAGGCGCTGCAGTTCCTGTCGAAGTTCGATCCGCTGACCCACCTGGCCCGCCGTGAACTGTTCTGCGACCGCATGGCACGTTTCATCGCCACGTCCACCGTGGGCGAACAGATGGCCGTGCTGGCGATCGATCTCGACCACATCGGTTTCGTGAACGACTCGTACGGACAGGAGACAGGTGACCAGCTGCTGCGTGCGACGTCGGTGCGTCTGAAGTCAAAGATCGGCGACTCCGACCAGATCGCCCATCTGGGGGCCGGCACCTTTGCGATCTGCATCGCGGGCGGGCTCGCGACGGACAGTGAGCTGGGCAACTCGCGCGATTTCATCCACTCGATCTTCGGCGAGGCCTTCGAGGTCAGCGGCAAGGAAATCAACGTCAAGGTGCGGACCGGGCTGGCCGTCTATCCGCGGGACGCCTCCAGTCCGATGGAGCTGCTCCAGCACGCGGAAACGGCCTTGCGGCGCGCAAAGGAAATCGACGTCACGGACGTGGATTACACCGGTTCGATCAACGAAGAAGTCGCTGCACGATTGCAGATGCTGCAGAGCCTGCATCGCGCGGTCGAACAGGAACAATTCGTCCTGCATTACCAACCGCAGGTCGACATCCGCACCGGCCGCATCCTCGGCGCCGAGGCGCTGCTGCGCTGGAACGATCCGGACCGCGGCCTGCTGATGCCGGACAAGTTCATCGGCTTGTTGGAACATTCAGGCGGGATCATCCAGGTCGGGCACTGGGTCATCAAACAGGCCCTGAAGGACAGCCGGGAACTCTGGAAACTGGGATTCGGCACGCTGCGCATCGCGGTGAACATTTCGCCGCTGCAATTGCACCAGCCAGAGTTCGTGCCCGACGTCCTGGCGCTGACGCTTGAATACGGCGACCAGCGCCCGACATTGGAAATCGAGATCACCGAAAGCCTGCTGGTGCGCGACGTGGAATCCTCCATCGAGAAGCTGCGTGCGCTGCGCGATTTCGGCGTGCGCATTTCCATGGACGATTTCGGGACTGGTTATTCCTCGCTGTCCCTGCTGTCCCGCCTGCCCATCGACACCCTCAAGGTCGATCAGTCGTTCGTCCGCGCCATGAGCGATGATTCCAACGCCATGACCGTCGTCTCGACGGTGGTCAACCTGGCGCGTTCCTTGCGACTGGAAACGGTCGCAGAAGGCATCGAAACGGACGAACAGCTGCGGCTGCTGCA
>CANGMU010000231.1 GCA_947454665.1 Pseudomonadota bacterium
CAGTTGCTGCTCGTTGCGGAGGGCTGCGTTCGCCGCCTGCAACTGGTCGATCAGCCAGCAGGTGATCCCGCTGTGCAGGACATACAGCACGAAGCCCGTGGTCGCCTGCGGCAGGGGCCCGTCCGGGCCGGCGGACAGCAGGACGGCCGCGATGCCGCTGGCAGGCAGGAAGGCGATGCCGGGCCAGCGGCCCAACAGGAAAAACACGGCGGGCACCGCCAGCGCGAATGGCAGGAACTCATAAGGCCAGTCCGCAGGAAACAGGAATCGCCGGGCCGCGACCAGCAGCACCAGCGTGCCCAGCCAGTACCCCCAGCGTTGCGCAGGGGACAAGTTCAGGTGGAACAACACGGGCCGATGGCGGAATGGCATGCAGGCTCCTCGGATTTGCCTGGCTACCGTTTATCGCTGCAAGCCACTGCTGTCTGTAGGGAGATCTGGTCAGTACACGGATCCAGAACTCCCTACAGATAATTCGTTGCACCACGACAAGAATCGATTGCAGTACGGGAACCACAGCAAGGTCCCTGCATGCGCTCGACATGCTCGACGCTCGTCACGCTCGCTTCGCAGCGCCTGGAGCCCGGCAGGTCGCTACAGAAGGCCACAACGGCCGTGTATAGTCCGGCCCCCATTTGAGTGCCCCACCGCAGGGCCGGAGTCCCTCCATGCGTCTTGAAGCCATTGCCATCGGCAAGAATCCCCCCGAAGAAGTGAACGTCGTCGTGGAGGTGCCGGTGGGCGGCGAGCCGATCAAGTACGAGATGGACAAGGCATCCGGCGCGCTGGTCGTCGACCGGTTCCTCTATACGCCGATGCGTTACCCGGGCAATTACGGCTTCATCCCGCACACCCTGTCGGATGACGGCGACCCCTGCGACGTGCTGATCGCGAACAACCGCGGCATCATCCCCGGCGCGATCATCGCGGTGCGTCCGGTTGGCGTGCTGCGCATGCAGGACGAGGCCGGTGGTGACGAAAAGATCGTCGCGGTGCCGGTGACCAAGCTGTCACGTCGTTACGAGGACGTGAAGAACTACACCGACCTGCCGGACATCTCGCTGAAGCAGATCCAGCACTTCTTCGAGCACTACAAGGATCTCGAGGACGGCAAGTGGGTCAAGGTGCTGGGCTGGGGCGACGCGGACGCCGCCAAGGGCCTCATCGTCGAATCGATCGAGCGCGCGAAGCGGTCACACGCCAAGTAAGCGCAGGGGCGTGCGCGTGGTGTCGAGCGCCAGCACGACATCAGCGCGGGCCGGCATCTCCGCCAGGATGTGGCGCGTGATGCGCTCGTAATGCTGGATGAAACGCGCAACGGTCGCGTCGTCCATCACGCGCGACAGATCACCGCCCGCCGCCGCTACGCGTTCGCGCAGCTTGTGTTCCTGCTCCAGCCGCCACGCATAGACCACGTCGAATGACGGCGCCTGCAGCAGCAACTGCAGGTCCAGCCGCTCGAAGAGTGCCTTGTATTCGCCGGCCAGCGCTGCGTTCACATGCGTTCGCCAGCGCCCCTCGCGGTCTTCGTCGCGCTCCAGCGCGTTGATCGGTTCGCGCAGGGCTGCGCCCTCGACGGCGCGTGCGCCGACGAACCAGCCCTCGAGGATCACGACACGCACGGGTGCTTCGACGCGCGGCCACTCCGGCTGCGGCCGGCGGTCATCGTGCTGCTTGTCGAAGGCGGGCACGGCGATCGGACCCCGGCCCTGCAGCAGCTCGTCGATCGTCGCCAGCCCCAGGCCCACGTCATGCGTGCCCGGCACGCCACGCGTGCGGAACAGCGGGTGCACGCGCTCGCCCAACGCCTGCCGCTCGGCATGCGTGAGATAGAGATCATCGATCGACAGCACCGCCGTCGGCAGGCCCTGCGCATCGAGCAGGGCCTTCAGCACCGCGCCCATCGTCGACTTGCCGCTGCCCTGGGAACCGCAGAGCCCCACTGTCAGCGGGCCGCCTTTTTGCTGCGCGGCCTGCGCGATGCGCTGCGCGATCGGCGCATGCACTTCGCCCATCAGCGCCCGGAATCGCGGCGGCAGTTTCTCCCTCGAAAGGAAGTCGTCGATCCAGGCGGCGTCGATCATCAAGTGTGTCGCGCGATCAGGCGACCTTGTCCTGCACCGGCTGCCCGGCGAAGAACAGGTCCACGTTGCGCGCCACGCGCAGGCCCATCGCGGTGCGAGTCTCCCGCGTCGCGCTGCCCAGATGCGGCAGGAGGACGACGTTGTCGAGCCCGACCAGGTCCGGATGCACGACCGGCTCGCGCTCATACACATCCAGCCCCGCGGCCGCGATGCGGTTCGCCTTCAGTGCAACGGCGAGCGCGGCCTCATCGACCACCGTGCCGCGCGCGGTGTTCACGATGACTGCCGTCGGCTTCATCTTCGACAGACGCTCGGCATTGATGAGGTGGTGCGTTTCGGCGCCGCCCGGGCAGTGCAGCGACAGCACGTCGCTTTCGGCGATCAGCGCATCCACGTCACCGACGTAACGTGCCTTGCAAGCCGCTTCGATCTCCGCTGGTGCACGACGGCGGCCGTAATAGGCGACCTGCATGCCAAAGCCATGGTGCGCGCGGTGCGCGGTGGCCTGCGCGATGCGACCAAAGCCGACGATGCCCAGCGTCTTGCCGGATACGCTCTGGCCCATCAGGTGCGTCGGGCGCCAGCCCGTCCAGCGCCCCTCGCGCAGTTCGCGTTCGCCTTCGCCTGCGCGGCGCGTGGCCATCAGCAGCAGGAGGATCGCCAGGTCCGCCGTCGCATCCGTCAGCACGTCTGGCGTGTTGCTCACCATGATGCCGGCGGCTTTCGCGGCCGCGACGTCGATGTGGTTGAAGCCCACGCCGAAGTTGCCGATCAGCTTCACCCGTGCGCCCGGCGTGCCCAGCACGGCGGCGTTGATCGGGTCCGTCACGGTCGGGCAGATCGCATCGTAATCGCGCATCGCCTGCTGGAGCGCGGCCACGTCCATCGGCACGTCGCGTTCGTTCAGCGTCACGTCATAGCGTTCGCACAGATAACGCTCGGCTTCTTCCGTCCAGCGGCGCGTGAGCAGGATCTTGGGTTTGGCGGCAGCGGTCATGGTGCAAGGCCTTTGCGGTCAGCGGTGGAGCCGTTCCGCGTGCCACGCCACGTGGTCCGCGATGAACGTCGAGATGAAGTAATACGAATGGTCGTAGCCCTCGTGCCGGCGCAGCGTGAGCTTCTGCCCTGCGGCCGAGCAGGCGGCTTCCAGCAGTTCGGGCTTCAGCTGCTCGACCAGGAACTGATCGCCGAGACCCTGGTCGACGAGGATGTCGTCGTAATGGTCCCGTGCCGTTCCGGCTTCGATGAGCCGCGTGGCATCGTGGCCCTGCCAGCGGCTTTCGTCGCTGCCCAGGTAAGCGGTCAGTGCCTTGCGGCCCCAGGCGCAGCGCGTCGGCGAGACGATCGGCGAGAAGGCCGACACCGAACGGAACAGATGTGGGTGGCGCAGCGCCAACGTGAGTGCGCCATGCCCGCCCATCGAGTGCCCGCTGATCCCGACGTGCTCCATGCGGATCGGGAAGGACGCCGCCGCAGCGGGCAGCAGGTCCGACATCACATAGCGTTCCATGCGGAAGTGCGAGGACCACGGCGCTTCGGTCGCGTCGACATAGAAGCCGGCGCCCTGGCCGAGGTC
>CANGMU010000232.1 GCA_947454665.1 Pseudomonadota bacterium
CCCCCGGCGGAGGCGATCCGGGCGACAGGGGCGATACAGTCAACCTCCATCAGGAGCTGGCCTACCACGACCTGCTGCCGGTGGCCTGGCGGCCGATGTCGGCGCTCCCTGATCCGGCCATGCTGTCGGGCATCGCCGAACGTAATGTGAAGGTCATGCAGTCCCAGGCCGCGCTCGATGAAGCCGGCCCCGTCGAACGGCCCGACGACAGCTCGCCCAATTCAAGTGATTTCCAGCGGCTGGAACTCAAGCTGAACCTGGTGCTCGAGCTGCTGGGGCAAATTGTTGCCGCAGGGGTGCCACGTCCTGCCGCTGCGACCGTGCGCTTCAATTCGCGAGGTGCCAGTTGGCGCATGCGGCTGCCGCTGCCTGCCGTGGGTGATCTGGGCTGCCTCGACATCTACCTCGGCGAATGGGTGGCGCATCCGCTGACACTGGTGTTGAAGGTCAGCGCGGTCGGCGAGGAAGGCATCGTCACAGCTGAGGCCTTGTCGCCCGGTGATGCGGTCTCCGACCTCATCGAAAGGCTGGCTTTCCGTCGCCATCGACGTCGGGTTGCCGGCACACGCCAGCCACGGCGTGGCTGAAACGCGAACTCCGTCACGAAAGCGCGCCGCTTCGCGCCACAGGTCGTCGCACTTCTGACGCCCTTGTCCGTAATAATGGCGGTCCATGGCTTCCAGCGATTCACCGCCGATTGCAGACCCGCTGGATCACGCGTCAGCCGAGGCCGTCAGGCCCTCGGGGCAATCCCCTGCGATCCGTCAGGTCGTCACCCTGATCGCGCAGGTCGCGTCGCACGAATCCAGCGTCCTGATCCTCGGTGAATCCGGGACCGGTAAGGAAGTCGTTGCCCGTTCGATCCACGACGCCAGCCCGCGCCGCAATCGTCCTTTCATCGCCGTGAACTGCGGGGCCATTCCGGCCGACCTGCTCGAGAGCGAGTTGTTCGGCCACGAGAAGGGCGCCTTCACCGGTGCCGTCGCGACGCGCAAGGGCCGTTTCGAACTGGCCGAGGGCGGTACGCTGCTGCTCGACGAGATCGGCGACATGAGTCTGCCGATGCAGGTAAAGCTGCTGCGCGTGCTGCAGGAACGTGTGTTCGAGCGCGTCGGCAGCGCCCTGCAGTACCGCTGCAACGTGCGCATCGTCGCCGCCACGCACCGCAATCTCGAGGAGGCGATCCTGCGCGGCAGCTTCCGCGAGGATCTCTACTACCGCCTCAACGTTTTTCCCATCGACATGCCGCCGTTGCGTGCGCGCATCGAGGATCTGCCTGCGCTCATCGCGGACTTCGCGGGGCGCAACCAGTCCGCCGGACGTCCCTACGTGCAGCTGTCCGAAGCTGCGATGGATTGCCTGCGTCGCCACCCGTGGCCGGGCAATGTGCGCGAACTGGGCAACCTGATAGAGCGCCTGTCGATCCTCTGCGGAGGGCGCGTGGTCACGGCCAACGATCTGCCGCCGCGTTATCGTCCGGCCGATTGGCAACCTGATCCGGCCGCTGACGAAAGCGTGGCGCCCTTGCCCGTAGCGGTGACCTTGGCCGCGCCCCTGCAGCCAGATCCGATGGACGTCGCCGAAGTCACGATGAGCGAGCGCGAGCTGCTGATGATGCCGGACCGTCCGGTGATCGCGCCGACGACGCTGCCCCCGGAAGGGCTCGACCTCAAGGCGCACGTCAATGCGATCGAGGAATCCCTGATCCGCCAGGCGCTCGAACGATCGGGTGGCGTGGTGGCGCAGGCCGCGCGCCTGCTGGGTTTGCGACGCACGACGCTGGTCGAAAAGCTGCGCAAGTTCGACATCAGCACCGGCGAGGATTCGCCGGAAACCTGACGTCCGGGCGGCAATTTCTTTCCGGCACGCTTCTTGCTCCTGTCCTGGAGCATGAGCACCGACGCTGAAATTCTGACGGAAGTGGCCCGGCACCCAGCGGTCACGACCGCGACGCTGGAACGTGAACCCGTCATCGTGGCCGACAGAAGCCGCCTGCTGTTCGAGTTGGCGCGCCGCGTGGCCGTCACCGACTGCACGGTGCTCCTGTCCGGCGAATCGGGTACCGGCAAGGAAGTGCTGGCGCGGTATATCCATGCGCGATCACCGCGTGCGGCTCGGCCGCTCGTTGCGGTGAATTGCGCAGCCATCCCTGAAAACATGCTTGAGGCGCTGCTCTTCGGTTACGAGCGCGGTGCCTTCACCGGCGCAGCGACAGCGCATGCCGGCAAGTTCGAGCAGGCGCAGGGTGGCAGCCTGCTGCTCGATGAAATCACCGAAATGCCGTTGGGGCTGCAGGCGAAGCTCCTGCGCGTGCTGCAGGAACGCGAAGTCGAACGAATCGGCGGCCGTGTCCCGCTCAAGCTCGACGTGCGCGTCATTGCGACCACCAACCGCAACCTGCGCACCGAAGTGCTGGCCGGCCGCTTCCGCGAAGACCTCTATTTCCGCCTCTGCGTGTTCCCGCTCGGCATTCCGCCGCTGCGCGATCGACGCGAGGACGTGCTGCCACTTGCGATGCAGTTGCTGGCCTCGCGCTGTCCGCCCGGTGGCCGCATTCCTGCGTTGTCCGCCGAAGCCGGCCAACTGCTGCTGACGTATTCCTGGCCGGGCAATGTGCGCGAACTCGACAACCTGTTGCAGCGGGCCTTGATCCTGTGCACGGGCTCGGTCATCGAAGCAGGCCATATCCGCTTTGAATCGATCACTGATTTCGGCCAGTCGTCGGCCGCGATGCCGGCAGCCATTCCGGCCACCGTGACGACCGCGATGCCGGCTGATGGCGTGCTGCGGGGTTCGCTGCGCGACACCGAACGCGACCTCATCCTGAATGTGCTGGGCAGCGGCGCATCGCGACGCGAAGCGGCCGATCGCCTCGGCATCAGCCCGCGCACGCTGCGTTACAAGCTTGCTCGCCTCCGCGCGGAAGGTAACGGGCCATGAGCAACCTGCAGATCGACAGCGTGTTGTCGCAGATCCGGGCCTTGCAGGCCCAGACGCGCATTGGAATGCCGACCGGTCCTGGTGCTGCGGGTGGTCCTTCCGGCATCGCGCAGGCGGCGGGCTTGGCTGGTGCCGCCGGCGTCCAATCAGGTACTGCAACCAGCTTTGCCTCCGTGCTCAAGGCTGGCCTCGACAAGGTCAACGCCACGCAGCAGAGCGCCGGAGCCATCCGGGACAAGTTCGAGCAGGGCGTGCCCGGCATCGAACTGTCGCAGGTGATGATCGAATCGCAGAAGGCCAACATCGCCTTCCGCGCGACCGTCGAAGTCCGCAACCGCCTGGTGAATGCTTACCAGGAAATCATGAACATGCCGATCTGACGGATGAGTGACAGACATGGCCGATGACTACAAGATTCCGGCAGGACTCAAGCCACTGCTGTTGTTGGTTGGCGTCGCAGCCGCCGTCGCAGCGGGTGTCGGCGTTACCCTGTGGTCGCAGGGCCCGACTTACAGCCTGTTGTTCGGCAATCTCGCTGAAGCGGACAAATCCCAGGTCGTGCAGTCGCTCGAACAGAACGCAATTCCGTATCGGCTCGACCCCGGCACCGGTGGTGTGCTCGTGCCGGCCGACAAGGTCAGTGAGGCCCG
>CANGMU010000233.1 GCA_947454665.1 Pseudomonadota bacterium
ATTGGCTGTACCTGGGGGACGTCCCCTGCATCCACATCGCGGAGTGGGTGACATATACGGCGCACAGCCAGCGCCTGGGCCTGCCCGTGACGACGCCGGCGGAGGGCACCGGGTCGCTGGATCATCTGGCCTTCCACGCCAGCGATTTCGAAGGCTATGTCGCGCGACTCGCGGCGCAGGGGATCGAGGCCCACCGCCATGACGCGCCGGAGGCGAAGCTCCGGCAGCTGTTCCTGCTCGATCCCAACGGGATCAAGCTGGAGATCAATTTCTTTTCGAGATAAGCGACTGCAGCAGGGCCGCCGTTTCCGGGTGCGCCTCGGACGCCGAGACGCCCACGCGGCCCGTCACGCCCGTCTTGCCCAGCGCAATGTCCAGCGCAGTGGCGCCATTGCGGTCCTTCGCATCGAGCCGCGCACCGTTTTCGGCGAGGAACTTCACGTAGCCGTTCCAGCCCCAGAGCGCCGCGCCATGCAGCGCCGTCTGGCCGTTGTCGCGCGCGAGATTCACGTCGGCACCGGCAGCCAGCAGCAGCTGGCCCGCCGCGATGCAGCGCGCCTCGTTGCGGAAGCGTGCGCGGATGTCCAGCGTCGTCGAGCCGATGCCGGCCGCAGCCATGAACGGCGTGATGCCCAGCGAATTGGGCAGGTTCGGCAGCGCCTTGTACTTCAGCAGCAGCGCGATCGACTCCGTGTCGCCGGCCTTGGCCGCGCGGATCAGCGGCGTCGTGCCGATGGTCAGCATGGAATCGCCGCCACGGTCCTGCCCCAGTGAGCGGTAGGGCGGAAAGAGCTTCAGCTGCAGGTTCGGGTTGGCGCCCTTCTCCAGCAGCATCTGCGTGACCTGCAGCGCGGTCGTGACGTCCCCCGACGGACGGTCGGGACGACCGCCACGCGGCGTCGTGTTGTAGTCGACCGCCGAATACACCGGCGAGCGTCCCCAGGTGTCCCAGCGGTTCACATCGGCACCGAGCCTGATGAGCACCGCCGCCGTGTCGAAGCGCGCATTCAGCACCGCGAGTAGCAGTGGAGTGATGCCATCCGGATCAGGCAGGTTGATGTCGGCCTTGCCTTCGACAAGAGCCTGCGCACAGGCCGCACAGCCTTCGCGCGCAGCCAGCAGCAGGGCCGTGAAACCGCCGGGCGGCCTGCCCTGCGCACGCGGTTCGGCCGTCACGCGACGCGGCCAGTCACGCACCGTGGAGCGCGCATCGACCTTTGCGCCGTGACGGATCAGGAAGCGGACCATCTCGGGCTGACCCTGCGCCGACGCCCACATCAGCGCCGTCTGCCCGCGACGCATTTCCACCGTGTTGACCTTGGCGCCGGCCTTCACCAGCAGTTCTGCGGCAGCGATGTTGCCGTTGCGCGCCACGGTCATGAGTGCGGTCTGCCCGGTCGCGTTCGCGGATTCCACGTCTGCGCCGGCTTTCAGCAGGAGACGGATCGTTTCCGCATCGCCACGTTCGGCGGCCTCGGACATCGGCGTCGCGCCGTAGTCATTCACCGCGCGCGCATTGGCGCCGGCCTTGAGCAGCGCCTTCACGCGCTCCACATCGCCGTTGTGGGCAGCCCAGTGCAGCGCGGTAGTGCCATCCGGCATGGCGGCCTCGCCCACACCGGGCTCTGCCGCCGCGACCGAGCCGCAGCAGAGCAGCACGGCGAACAGGCTGGTCAGTCGACGCACGTCAGATCTCCGTGAACGGCTTCGTGCTGTCGCCCAGCTTGTCGAGCGTGATGCCGTTCTTCGCCAGCAGCGTCAGGTGCAGGTTCGCCAGCGGCGTCTTGTCCGGATAACGCAGGTGCTGGTTGCCCTTGAGCGTGCCAACACCACCACCCACGATCGCTGTCGGCAAGGGGAAGTGGTTGTGGACGTTGCTGTCGCTCATGTTGCTGCCGTACAGGATCGTCGAGTTGTCGAGCATATTGCCCTCGCCGTCCGGCAGGTCCTGCAGGCTCTTCACGAAGCGCGCGAAAACCTGCGTGTGGTAAGTCTGCAGCTTCGCCAGGCGCTCGAGCTTCTGCGGGTTGTTCGCATGGTGCGAGAGCGGGTGGAAGGCATCGGAGATGCCAATGAAGTTGTACGGCTGGTTGCTGACTTCCGCGGCCATCATGTAAGTGGCCACGCGGGTCAGGTTGCCCTGGAAGGCCAAGGTGACCAGGTCGAACATCAGCTTGAGGTGTTCGTCGAAATTCGTCGGGATGCCCGACGGCGCATCGGGCAGCGCGAGCTTTGAGGTGTCGCGCTTGGACAGTTGCTGTGCGCGGCGCTCGATCTCGCGCACGGTCTCGAGGTAATCGCCCAGCGCGGCCTGGTCGCGGGCACCCAGCTGTCGCTTGAGGTCCTCGGCATCGCGGTTGACCAGGTCGAGCACGCTGCGGTCTTCCTGCGCGAGCAGCACACGCTCCTCAGCCGTATCGCCCTGGCCGAACAGCTGCTGGAACAGTTTGCGCGGGTTGTGTTCCATCGGCAGCGGCGTGGTGGGCGTGCGGAAGGAGATGGTCTTGCCGTAGCTGCAGCCGTAATTGCGGTCGCAGGAGCCTTCGCCCCCGCGCTCTTCGGTCGCCACTTCGAGCGAGGGCAGCGGCGTGTCCTGGCTGATGTGCTTCGCGGCCAGCTGGTCGATCGTCACGCCACCATAAGGGTCGTGGCTGATGCGCGGTTCCACGCAACTGAGCCAGGTGCCCGGCGTGATCGCATGCACCGGCGCCGCGATCGCCGACTTGTTCTCCAAGCCGCTGATGACCGTCAGCTGCTTCTGGAAGGGCTTGAGCGGCCCGAGAATCTGCGGCAGGTCGAAATCGCGGCCTTCCTTGGTCGGCGTCCACTTGTCCATCACCGCGCCATGCGGGAAATAGACGAAGACCATGCGCGGCTTGGCTGCCGCCGCGGTCTTCGAGATCGCCGTGTGTGCCGGGATCATGGCGTCCAGCAGCGGCAGGGCCACGCTGACCCCCGCGCCACGCAGCACGGTCCGGCGGGAGATGTGTTTCTTGGTCAGGAACATCGGTGGATCCTCGAAGGGTCTGCTGCCCTTTACTGTCTCTGAGCGGTGCGGACTGCAGGCGCCGGTTTGGCTTCCGGCACGCGGTCCATCTGGAAGGCGGGGCTGTTCACGATCGCCAGCACGATCGTGGAGAAGCGGTAGTTGTCACGCGAGGCGTCGCGCACGATCGCCCGCAGCGTGGGCATGTCGTAATACTGCAGCGAACGGCCCAGCGCGAACGTCATCAGGTTCTCGGTGAAGGTCGACACGAACTGCGTGGGGTCCTTCGACAAGGCCTCACGCAATTCGTCCACGCCCTTCAGCGGCGTGCCATCAGCGAGCTGGCCGCTCGAATCAATGCGCAGGCCGGCGTCGATGTCCTTGTCGCGCCACTGGCCCACCGCGTTGAAATTCTCGAGCGCGATGCCCAGCGGATCGATCACCCCGTGGCAGGCCGCGCAGGACTTGGCGGCGCGATGGCTTTCCATGCGCGCGCGCACGGTGAACTGCTCGCCGCCTTCCTGGCTTTCCGGAAAGGGCGACACACCCGGCGGCGGCGCGGCGGGCGGCGTGCCCAACAGGTGTTCGAGGATGTAGGCAC
>CANGMU010000234.1 GCA_947454665.1 Pseudomonadota bacterium
GGATGTGCTGCGCGGGCATTGCAGGGGCCGCCTGATCTGCGTGTTCGGCTGCGGTGGCGAACGCGATAGCGGAAAGCGTCCGGAGATGGCGCGCGTCGCAGATTCGCGCGCGGATGAACTGATCATCACGGACGACAATCCGCGCTGCGAGGATCCGGCCGTCATTGTGCGGGACATCCTGCGCGGCGCGCCTGCGGCGCGCGTGATCCATGACCGGGCTGAAGCCATCCGCGTTGCCTTGGCAGGTGCCGGGTCCGCGGACATCGTGCTCATCGCCGGCAAGGGCCACGAGGATTACCAGCTCGTCGGTCGCGAAAAGCGCGCTTTCAGCGATGCAGCCATCGTTCGTGCGGCGTTTGCGCAGCAGGGCGCAGCATGAAGCGCAGCCTGCAGACCTTCGCGGCTCTCTGCGGCGGCAAGCTGGTGGGCGTCGATGCGACCTATGCTCACGTCAATACGGACACGCGCCAGCTGCAGCCGGGTGATCTCTATCTGGCACTGCGCGGGCCTCGCTTCGATGGCAACGCATTCGTGGCCGCGGCTGCCCAGGCCGGCGCCGTGGCCGCTGTCGTGGAACGGGAATCTGCAGATGTCACGTTGCCCCAGATCGTCGTTGCGGACGGTCAGGAGGCGCTGACCGCTGCGGCAGCGGGTTGGCGCGCAGGCTATCCGGGCTGCGTGCTGGGCGTCGCTGGCAGCAATGGCAAGACGACAACCAAGGAAATGCTTGCTGCGATCCTTGGGTGGCGCGGCCGCTGCCTGTCGACGCGGGGCAACTTCAACAACCATATCGGCGTGCCGCTCACCTTGCTCCGTCTCGATGCGCAGGACGTTCATGCCGTCATCGAAATCGGTGCGGACCGCGCAGGCGAGGTGGCGCAGCTTGCCGCGCTCGTCCAGCCGCGCATCGGTCTGGTGACCAATGCCGGCGCGGAGCATCTGGAAGGTTTCGGTGATCTGGATGGCGTAGCCCGCGCCGAAGGCGAGCTGTTCGCCGCGCTGCCCGCGAATGGCACGGCCGTCGTCAACGCCGATGACGCCTATGCCGAGCTGTGGCGGGGCATGACGCCGGCCAGGGTGGTCAGCTTCGGGCTTTCGTTGTCCGCCGATTACCGTGCTGAAGACATCACTGAATCGCTCGGTGACGAAGGCTTTGCCCTGCATTTCACCCTGGTCGCGCCGATGGGCCGGGTGTCCGTGCAGCTCCATGTCGGCGGTCGCCACAACGTGCTGAATGCGCTGGCCGCTGCAGCGGCAGCCTGCAGTGCCGGTGCGACGCTGGAAGACGTGGCCGCGGGCCTCGCCCAGATGCATCCGGTGCAGGGGCGCCTGCAGCCCAAGCGCAGCCACCATGGTGCGCGGCTCATCGACGATTCCTACAACGCGAACCCGAGTTCGGTGCGTGCCGGCATCGATGTGCTGACTCGCCTGGGTCCGCCCGCCTGGCTCGTGCTCGGCGACATGGGAGAGCTCGGTCCGACCGCAGAGACGCTGCATGCTGAAGTGGGTGCCTACGCGCGCGAGCAGGGCATCAGTCGGCTGTTCGCCACGGGCAGTTTGAGCCGCGCCGCGGTCGCGGCCTTCGGGGCCGGCGGCGAATGGCACCCGGACGTGGAATCGCTGGGCCGTGCGGTGGACGCCGTGCTCGAGCCCCGCGTCTGCGTGCTGGTGAAAGGCTCGCGCTTCAACCGACTCGAACGCGTTGTAGCCACGTTGACCGGCGCACCGGCGCCACAGGGACATTGATCGAATCATGCTGTACTGGCTCGCCAAACAACTCGCGCCGTATCACTCGATGTTCAACGTCTTCTCCTACCTGACGTTGCGCGGGATTCTTGCCGTCATGACGGCGCTGCTGCTGTCGCTGGTCATCGGCCCGGGCATGATCCGCTGGCTGCAGGTAGGCCAGATCGGACAGGTCGTCCGCGACGACGGTCCGCAGTCGCACCTGTCGAAGAAGGGCACGCCCACGATGGGCGGTGCGCTGATCATCGTCGCAATCGCCGTATCCACCTTGCTGTGGGCGGACCTCGCAAACCGTTTCGTCTGGGTCATCCTGCTGGTGACGCTGGCCTTCGGCGCGATCGGCTTCTATGACGATTACCTGAAGCTCGTCGTGCGCAGCTCGCGCGGCCTGCCGGCGAAGTGGAAATACACCTGGCAGTCCGTCGCGGGTCTTGCCGCGGCCATCGTGCTCTATCAGACCGCCAAAGTGCCGGCCGAGACGACGCTCTTCCTGCCTTTCGTCAAAGGCTTCGCGTTGCCACTGGGCGCCTTTGGCTTCGTCGCGCTGACTTACCTGATGATCGTCGGCATGAGCAATGCGGTGAATCTCACCGACGGGCTCGATGGGCTCGCCATCATGCCGGCGGCGATGGTGGCTGGCGCGCTCGGTGTGTTCGCTTACGCGAGCGGCAATGCCATCTTTGCGAACTACCTGGCCATTCCGGCGATCCCCGGCGCGGGCGAGGTGTTGATCTTCTGCGGTGCCATGGTCGGCGCGGGTCTGGGCTTCCTGTGGTTCAACGCCTATCCCGCACAGGTCTTCATGGGCGACATCGGGGCACTGGCGCTGGGCGCCGCGCTGGGCGTGATCGCCGTGATCGTGCGCCAGGAAGTGGTCGTGCTGGTCATGGGCGGCGTCTTCGTGCTGGAGACCGCGTCAGTCATCCTGCAGGTCGCCTCCTTCAAGCTCACCGGCAAACGCCTGTTCCGCATGGCGCCCATCCACCATCACTTCGAGCTCAAGGGCTGGGCCGAGCCGAAGGTCATCGTCCGCTTCTGGATCATCAGCCTGCTGCTGGTTCTCGCGGGTCTCGCCACCTTGAAGGTGCGCTGATGACGCAAGGCCATGTCGTGATCGCAGGTCTGGGCAACACGGGACTCTCCGTGGCGCGCCACCTTGCGGCGCGCGGCTGGCGACTGGCGGGCACCGATACGCGTGACACACCGCCGGGCCTGGATGCCTTGCGGGCGATACAGGCCGACATGCCGCTTCGTTGCGGCGGGCTGGATGCGACCTTGCTGGACGGCGCGGCCTGCATCGTGGCGTCACCCGGTCTTGCGCTGGATGAGCCGTTCTTCAGCCGGGCGCGGGAGCGGGGTATCGCCGTCATCGGCGACATCGAGTTGTTTGCGCGTGCGGTGAATGCGCGCGTTGTCGGCATCACCGGCACCAACGGCAAGAGCACGGTGACGACGCTCGTGGCACGCATGGCGCAGCGCGCAGGCCTTGCGGCACGCGCCGGTGGCAACCTGGGTCCGCCGGCCCTCGACCTGCTGGACGGCGAGCCCGCCGATCTCTATGTGCTGGAGCTGTCCAGCTACCAGCTTGAAACGACCGAGTCCCTGCGCCTTGTCGCGGCTACGGTGCTGAACGTGACGCCCGATCACATGGACCGCTACGCCGACCTGCAGGCCTATGCGGACGCGAAGGCGCGCATCTTCAGTCATTGCAGCCGGGCTGTCGTGAACGTCGATGAACCGCTCGTGGTGCGCATGCCTGCCGCGGACC
>CANGMU010000235.1 GCA_947454665.1 Pseudomonadota bacterium
ATCTTGATGGCATCGCGTCCTGGCGCGGCGGCTCGCGGGAGACGCCGGCATCGGCGAGCTGCATCCCCTGCGCAGCGAACAGTTCGCGCAGTCGCGGCAGTGCGTCCTGCAGGGCCGCGCGGGTATCGGCCTGTTGGGCCCCGAACCAGACCGACGCCTTGTCGTCCTGCAAGCGGATCTGGACTTCGACGGGGCCGAGGTGCTCCGGCGACAGGCGCAGGGCACCGCGCTGTTCACCCCGCGTGGCCATCATCGTCAGGCGGGCACCGATGGAATCGGCCCATTGCGCCGTGCCGACCGGCTCGCGGATCAACACCATTGGCTGCGTGGTGGACGGGGCGGCATCGCCGCTCCCACTGGTGTTCACCGCAGAGGTATTCAGCGCGGCGAGACGAGCGCCGTCGGCAAGCGGTGGCGCGGGCGCAGCGGATATTGCTGCGGGCTTCAACTCCGCAGCGCCATCGCTGCGCGCCACAACCGACAGCATCGCGGTCAGCGACTGGAAGCCGCTGGCATCGCCCGCATCGACTGCGTCCTGCGGGACATCGACTGCACTGGCAGGCGCGCTGGACTGCGCGCCGCTCTGCCGGGGTTGCAGCAATGCAAGCGGAAAGGCGGGGCTCTGCTGTGCCAAGGCCGTCGGGTCGGTCGCGGCATCCGCGTCCAGGGCCAGGGGATCCGCAGCGATGGGTTCACGAAGCTGCGCCAGCGCCGCGGTCAGCGCGGGTGCGGCCGGCAGGGAACTGGAGGCCTGCGGCGGCAGCGCAGTCTGTAGCGGCGCAGTCTGTAGCGGCGCTGGTACCGGTGGCTCGACCACCGCCTGCACGGCCACGGCCTGCGTGCCGGCCAGCATCTGGGCCATCACCGCCATCGCCGCAGCGGCCGCTTCCGGCGACAGGCTGGTATCTGTCGTGTCGACAGCCAGCGCAGCCCCCTCAGGCGGCGCAGCCTTCGACACGAGTCCGAACAAGGTATCGACCGTCGTGGCAACGGCCTCTGGCGTCGCGGTCGTCGCCAGGCTGGCCGTCAAGTCACCCAGCATGCCCAGGAAGCCACCGGGCAGCGCCGCAGTGCCCTCGGCACTGCCGTCCACTGCAGCCGCCACGCCGGCAGCGCCCTGCGGTGCGAAAGGAATGACCGGAGGGGTGATGGCCATGAGGGATCCTGGTGTCATGTTCAGGTGTGCTCGCGTCGGCGCTGCGACTGCAGCTGCGAGAATTCGTCGCTGGCCTTCTGCTCGCGTCGATCCTGGTCGCGCAGCTCCTCGCCACGCCACTGCGTGACGACGGTATCGAGTGCCTTCACGCGCACGGCTGCGCCCTGCCAGAGCTGTGTTTCGAGCAGGACGTCCTCGCGGGCGTTGGCAACCAGGACGCCTTGCTGGCGAACGGCTTCGGAAAGACGGCCGAGGAAGGCCTGGTAGTCGCGCAGCGCATGGCCGCTCGCGCCGGCTGCGGCGCGCGTGCCGAAGCTGCGCTCGTAATCCCGCTGGTAATCCTGCAGCTCGCCGAGCTTCTTCTCGGCATCGGCCAGTTTGCGCTGCGACTCGCCGACGCGACGCGCCGCACGACGCTCGTCTTCGTCCATCACGCGCTGCACCGGTTGGATACGTTCCGAGCGGGTCATTCAGCCTCTCCGAACAAGGCGCCGAGCTGGGCGACGCTGTCAGCCATGCTGACACGCTCCGGGATGGCCTGCTGCAGGAACCGCGTCACATGTGGCCATTGCGCGATCGCCGCATCGATGCGCGGATCGCTGCCCCGCTGGTAGGCGCCGATCGCGATGAGATCGCGATTCTGCTGGTAGAGGGAGAGCGATTGCTTGAGTCGACGTGCGGCATCGAACTGCGGATCAGGCACGATGTCGTGCATGACGCGGCTGATGGAGGCCTCGACATCGATGGCCGGGTACTGACCGGTCTCGGCGATGCGGCGAGACAGCACGATATGGCCATCGAGAATGGCGCGCGCAGCATCGGCAATGGGATCGTTCTGGTCGTCGCCTTCGGTCAGCACGGTGTAGAAAGCGGTGATCGAGCCAGAGTCCGACGCACCATTGCCCGCGCGCTCGACCAGCGACGGCAGCCGCGCGAACACCGAGGGCGGATAGCCTTTCGTGGCCGGTGCCTCGCCGATGGCGAGCCCGATCTCGCGCTGCGCCTGCGCGAAGCGCGTCAGCGAGTCCATGATCAGCAGCACGTTCAGGCCCTGGTCGCGGAAATACTCGGCGATAGCCGTTGCACGCCAGGCGCCATGCAGGCGCATCAGTGGCGTGTTGTCGGCGGGCGATGCGACCACGACGGAGCGTTTGAGACCCTGGGTCCCGAGGATCCGTTCGATGAATTCCTTCACTTCACGGCCACGCTCGCCGATCAGACCGACGACGATCACGTCGGCTTCGGTATAGCGCGCCATCATGCCGAGCAGCACGGACTTGCCGACGCCAGAGCCCGCGAACAGTCCGATGCGCTGGCCGCGACCGACGGTGAGCATCGCATTGATCGCCCGCACGCCGACATCGAGCGTGCGCGTGATCGGCGCGCGGGAGAGCGGATTCATCGGCACGCCCATCAGGCGGCTGCGGCCTTCGCAGCTCAGCGGTCCCTTGCCGTCGAGCGGCTGCCCGGCGCCATCGATTACACGGCCGAGCAATTCAGGCCCTACGGGCACGTCGCCCGCACCGAGACGAGGTACGACGCGCGCTCCAGGCCGCAGGCCGTGCATCTCACCGGTCGGCATGAGGTAGATGCGGTCGCCGGAAAAACCGACGACTTCGGCATCGATGGCCGGACCCACGCCGGTGAGCACTTCGCAGCGATCACCCACGGCAGCCTGGACGCCCTGGGCTTCAAGCGTGAGGCCCACCATGCGCGTGAGGCGCCCTTCGACGGGTGGCGGTGGCAACTGCTGCACGGCACGCAGGCTGCGTGCGAGCTGCGCACTCCAGTGACGGGACAATCCGGCCGCTGGCACGCTCACGGTGCCTCGACCTCGGCATGGGGTTCGAGCAGCTCGGCAGCGACCGCTGCAAGCCGCGTTTCAAGTCGTGCATCGACAGTGGCCGATTCGGCCGCCACGCGGCAGTCGCCCCGCGAGAGCGTGGGATCTTCGACCAGTGTCCAGACGGAACCGGACTCGGGGACCGGTGCAGCAGTCCGCAGCAATGCGGCATCCGCCGGGTGCAGGACGATACGTACGTCACGCACAGCCGCCGGCAACAAGCCCACCGTGTCCTTGACGATCCCGACGACCAGCGAAGGATCGACTGTCAGTTCACGGCGCAGCAGCTGGGCACCGATTGCAAGCGCGAGCTCTGCCAGCTGTCGCTGCACCTGGGCATCGACAAGCTCGAGCGGACGCGCGAGCGCGGCGAGCGTTCTGCCAAGCAATGCGGACTGGGCATCGAGCTGACGCAGTCGCGTATCGATTTCTGCCTGAGCCTGGGCAAGCCCCTCTGCCCGGCCATCGGCCTTTGCCTGTTCACGTATGGCGTCCTCTTC
>CANGMU010000236.1 GCA_947454665.1 Pseudomonadota bacterium
CATCTCGGTCGGCCAGCACCTGCAGGCTGCCGGTACGCTGGCGACCGATGCGAACGGCAACAAGACGCTGGACGCTGCGGCCGGTTCGGCCCGTCTCGTGGTCACGCCGCTGTGGGGCCTCTATACGTCGAAGGCCTCGAACGTGGTGACGCTGAACCTCAAGGCACTCGACGGTCGCCTGCCGACCGCTTTCAACTTTGCCGGCACAGGCAGTTCAGCGAACGATGCGGTCGCGACTGCCTACACGGTCAACGTGCCGGCGGCTCTGTCGACCAGCGGCTTCGTGGCGGGTGCCCCGGTCCGCTTCTTCGGCTTCGTCAACCGCTTCGGCTCGGCGCCCCCGGCGTTCAGTGCGGTGTCCTTCGCGAACTACGCACTGACCAGCGCCAAGGTTGAGGTGGAGTTCATCGAGCCTGCCGGCAACAACGCGCCGTTCACCGTGAGCGGCGGCAAGCTGGTCGTCTCGCAGGCGACGCTGCAGGGTTCCGATGAAGCGAAGGTCAACACGGGCCCGCTGGTGACGAACCTCAAGTCGGCTGCGCCGGCCGCGGGTCTCACGATCCAGTCGACGTCGGCGGTCACGACCTCGGGCTTCGTGATCGGTCACAGGACGTCGCGGCGCAGTGATTCCTACGGCACTTTCGCTGAAATGATCACGGCGCTACAGGCGGCGCTGCCGGGTGGCTCCAGCACCGTAGCCGTGCGCGAGTTCGAAGCCGAGGGCTCCTATGACGCGGTCACCTCGACGCTGACCGTCAAGCAGCTCTACGTGCAGCTGAACGACTGATTTCTCCCCCGCACGCTACGGCGTGAACTCCCTGGGCGGAGCGCCTTTCGGTGCTCCGCCTTTTTTTTTTGCTCGGTGGATTCTGCGAGAATCCGGCCATGGGCATCATCGGCTTCGACCATTTCAACCTGAGCGCGCACCGCGCGGACCTGGATCGGCTGTTCGCATTCTATGTGGACGTCGTTGGCCTTGAACTGGGGCCGCGGCCGCCGTCGATCCTCCGGCACGGTTACTGGCTGTATGCGGGCGGCCTGCCGGTCCTGCACCTGATCGAAGCGCGTGAAGGGGATCTGAGATTCGCGAACGTCAGCGGCACCTATAACCACACAGCGTTCCGTTGCCGGGGATATGCCGCCACGCTCGGGCGCCTGCAATCGCTGGGTATCGAGCCGAAGCCGGCGCAGGATCCTGCGCAGGGCCTGCGCCAGTTGTTCTTCAAGGATCCGATGGGAAACGGCGTGGAGCTGGCCTTCGATCTGCACGAAGGCTGACGACGTTCACGCAGACGTTCAGCCCGCGCTGCGCAGCTTCGTGTTGAACCGACGCAGCATCCGTTCCGCATCCGGCTTCACGCCGCAGAACAGCTCGAAGGCCATCGCAGCCTGGAAGACCGCCATCCCACCGCCATCCAGCGTGCGGCATCCCTTTGCCCGCGCGACCCGCAGCAGTTCCGTTTCAAGCGGCACATAGACCACTTCCGCAATCCACAGCGGCGGATGCAGGCTGTCCGCAGGAACCGGCAGGCCCGGCAGCTTGGCCATGCCCGTGGGCGAGGCGTGGATCAGCCCGTTCGCCGCTGACAGCGATGCGGCCAGATCCGACACCGGGCGGATAACGCGGTCCGGGAACAGGGCTGCCAGGCGCTCAGCCAGCTGCGCCGCGCGGGCCGAATCGACATCGTGGATTTCAAGTCGGCGCGCGCCGAGTTGCAGGGCGGCATAACCCACGGCCGAGCCGGCGCCACCGGCGCCAACCAGCACCACGTGGTCCCTCACGACATCCGACATGCCGCGGCGGAAGTTCTCGGCAAAGCCAGACCAGTCCGTGTTGTGACCGATGCGCCGCCCGTCGCGGAACACCACGGTGTTCACCGACTGCAGGGCCTGCGCGTCGGGCGAGAGGGCGTGCAGCAAGGGGATCACGGACTGCTTGCAGGGAAAGGTGATGTTGAGGCCCGCGAAGCCGCGGGCCTCTGCGTCGTCGAGCAGGCGCGGCAGGACAGCCGCACCGTCCTCCATCGTGTCGACGTCGAGGATCTCATAGCGGTAATCCAGTCCGAGCGCAGCGCCTTCTTCCATGTGCAGCGCGGGGCTCTGCGAGCGCTGGATGCCAGCGCCGATCAGGCCGACGAGCCTGCGCCGGGGGCTGCTGATGCCGGGAGCAGTCGAGATCATTCGGCGAGCGGGCCAGGCGTTGCATTTCGAGCGAAACGGAACGTTCGTGGCCTGTCCGGAAAGTGGTGGAGCGAACGAATGCCCATGGCTTCCGTCACGAAGCCTGGGTGAACTCGACGCGCCGTACGTCGCCAACGACGAAGAGGTAGCAGAACACGCCCAGCACGGCGAGCGTCGCGATATAGGCCAGCGCCCAGTGGAACGATCCTGTCGCTGCGACGATGAAGCCAATGACCAGCGGCGTGACGATGCCGGCCACGTTGGCAAAGAGGTTGAAGATTCCGCCCGTGAGGCCGACCAGTTCGCGCGGCGCCATGTCGGTGATCAGCGTCCAGCCGAGGTTGCACATGCCCTGGCCGAAGAAGGCGACGGACATGACCGAGATGACGAGCACGTCGCTGTCGACGAAGTTCGCCGTCACGATCAGTGAGGCCAGCGCGAGGCCGAGGATGATCGGCAGCTTGCGTGCGAGGTTCGCCGAGCCCGTGCGCTTCAGCAGCAGGTCCGAGAGCGTGCCGCCTGCCAGCACGCCGACGGATGCCGCGATATAAGGCATCACGGTGAAGAAACCGACCTTGATCCACGTCATGTGCCGTTCGGTGGCGAGGTAGGTCGGGAACCAGGTGAGGAAGAACACGAGCGTGGAGTTGCTGGTGAACTGTCCGATCGACGCGCCGAGGATCTGCCGCTTGGACAACAGGAATCCGATGTTAGACCAGCTGAACTTCACCGGCTGGGCGGGTGCCGACAGCGCGCCGCCTGCGCGGATGTAATCCAGCTCGCCCTGGTTCGCGCGGCTGTCCTGCGGCTCGCGGTAGAGGCGCCACCACAGCGCGGCGAACAGGAGGCCGAACACGCCGGCGACGATGAAGAGCATGCGCCAGCCATGGCTCGCCACGATCCAGAACAACACCGGGCTCAGGAAGGCGAGGCCGAAATATTGGCCCACCGAATAGACGCCCGTCGCGCGCGCGCGCTCGGCCTGCGGAAACCAGCTGTTAAGGACGCGGCTGTTGCAGGGGTAGGCCGGGGCTTCCGCCACGCCAAGACCCAGGCGCATCCCCAGCAGCGACACGAGGCCGGAGGCAAAGCCCTGCAGCAGCGTGAACAGCGACCAGACCGCCACCGACAGGCCATAGGCCATGCGCACGCCGATCCGGTCGATCAGCAGGCCGCCCGGGATCTGGGCGGCGGCATAGGTCCAGGAAAAGGCCGAGAACACGAGCCCCATGACGGCTGCGTCGAGCCCCAACTCTTCGCGCATCGGCAGGGCGGCGACGCTGATGACCGTCCGGTCGAGGTAGTTGATCAACGTGCC
>CANGMU010000237.1 GCA_947454665.1 Pseudomonadota bacterium
CGCGGGGACGGGGGGCGCGTGCACTCCCTGCGCCGCGGTTCGGCCGAGGCACTGGAAACCGTCGTCCACGGGCCGGCGGACCGTTCACGCGTGATCGGCCGCAGCGTCGGCGAGATCCCGCTGCCGGATGGCGCCTCGATCAGCGCCATCGTGCGCGGCGAGCGCGTGATCATCGCCCACCACGACACACGCATCGAAGAGGAAGACCACGTCATCGTCTTCCTCGTCGACCGCCGACAGGTCGAAGCCGTCGAACGGCTCTTCCAGGCCGACTGAACAAGGCACGCCCATGCGCTCGGTGTTCGCGATCACCCACGTCCTCGGCTCGCTCCTGATGTTGTTCGGAGCGCTGTTCCTGGTGCCCGTCATCACGGGTCTGGTCAACGGCGAGGCCGAGGCGGTACGCGGTTTCGTGTTCACCGGCATCGTCACGCTGGTCACGGGCGGCGTGCTGTCGCTGGCCACGCGCCGCTATCGGGACGATTTGAAGGCCCGCAACGGCTACCTGCTCATCACGCTGGGCTGGCTGCTGGTGGCCGGCGCCGCCGCGATGCCGCTGATGGCGGTACTGCCGACACTGTCCTTCACCGATGCCTATTTCGAGGCCATGTCGGGCCTCACGACCACCGGCTCCACCGTGCTTTCCGGCCTCGACAGCCTGCCGCATGCGGTGAACCTCTGGCGGGCCCTGCTGCACTGGATTGGCGGCCTTGGCGTCATCGTCATGGCCGTGGCCGTGTTGCCGCTGCTCGGCGTGGGCGGCATGCAGGTCTATCGCGCGGACACGCCAGGCGCCGTGAAAGAGGCGCGCCTTACGCCGCGCATCATGGAAACCGCGAAGCTGCTGGGCATCGTGTATTGCCTGCTCACGGGCGTGTGCATCGGCGCGTTGACGCTGGCCGGCATGGGCGGCTTCGATGCGCTCTGCCACGGCCTGTCGGTGATCTCGCTCGGCGGCTTCTCCACGCACGACCGCAACATCGCCTGGTTTCACAGCGGCCGCATCGAGACTGTGATGGCCCTGTGCATGCTGCTGGCCGCCGTGAACTTCTCGACGCACTTTGCGGCTTTGCGCCGTGGCGACCTTGCGGTCTATCGCAAGGACCCGGAAGCACGCTGGATGATCACCTGGATCGTCGTCGGCATCGCCGTGCTGGTGACCGTGACTTGGGCCAACGGCGTGTTCGGCTCCTTCGGTGAATCCTTCCGGCACGTGGCTTTCAGCCTGGTGACCTCGGCGACCACCTCCGGCTTTACGACGGTCGACTATTCCGCGTGGCCGCTGTTCGCGCCCATGTGGATGCTGTTCATGAGCTGCGTGGCCAGCTGCACCGGCTCCACCGGCGGCGGCATCAAGGTCTTCCGCGCGCTGGTGCTGATCAAGCAGTCCTTCCGCGAGATGTTCGTGCTGGTGCACCCGCAGGCCGTGCTGCCGCTGAAGATCTCGGGCGCCGTGATCCCCAACCGCATCGTCTATTCGGTGCTGGCCTTCATCTTCGTGTACTTCATGACGATCGTCGTGCTGACCTTCGCGCTGCTGGCGTCGAACCTCGACTTCATCAGCTCGTTCTCGGCCGTGGTGGCGTCGATCAACAACAGCGGACCCGGCCTTGGCGTCGTGGGCCCGACCCACACCTATGGCTCGCTGACGGAGTACCAGACCTGGGTCTGTACGGCGGCCATGTTCCTCGGCCGTGTGGAGCTTTTCACCGCGCTGGTGCTGTTCACGCGCGCGTTCTGGCGCAAATAGCCCGCGGCCGCGGTCAGCGGAAGAACAGCGCGAAGACGGCCGGAGGCAAGAGGATGGCCAGCGTGATGGCACGCTGCGCGAGACGATGACGGCGCATCCGTCGCGCAAAGCGCATCGCCCACAGGGCCGCGAACAGGAAGGCGACCGCTGCCACCACGTGGCCCACCAGCTTGACCCGGTCAGGGTCCGCGGCGATGAGGTCGACCCAGCCCGTGCCCACCAGAACGACGACCGGCGCGATCAGCGCAAGCGGTACAGGAACCCGATTCAGGGCAGGAGGTGGCATGTCGTCCATCCTCCTCAGGATTCGTTGCGTTTCGATGAAGCGTTATGCCTGCTTCTCCAGCCACAGCAGCTGCAGTCCCTCAATGCGCGGCTGGCTGATGCCGCCTTCGGGATGGAAGTGTTCCGCTTCGCCGGTCGGCATGTAGCCGCGGCGCCGATAGAACGCGAGCAGCTCCGGCCGCACGGACAGCACCGCCATCCTGAACCGGCGTGACCCGAACTGACTCCGGGCATGGGCCTCCGCCTGCTGGAGCAGCAACTTGCCAAGCCCCTGTGCCTGCACCGCCGGATCCGTCGCCAACATGCCGAGACAGGCTGCATCGCCCACGGCCTTCACGTGCACGCAGGCCAGGATCTTCGGGCCTTCGGCCAGCAGCAGGATCACAGAATGATCCACGAACAGCGTTCGCAGCAGCGCAGCAGTGACACGGGGCCCCGCGACGAGATGGCCTTCATGCGTCCAACCCGCTGCGCCCGGCGCCGGGCGATAGGCCGCATTCACGAGCTGCACGATCGCATCGATGTCGCCTTCGCAGGCTGTGCGCAGGGTGGCGATCACAGGTGGCACTGATAAAGATCCAGGTCCCGCTGGGAGAAGCAGCAGAAGATCACTTCTTCAGGGCCGGCATGCTGCGACAGCCAGTCACGCACCGTGTTCACGGCAATAGGCACCGCCTGGTCAACGGGGAAACGATACACACCGGTACTGATGCCCGGGAAGGCGATGGACTTCAGGCCGTATTCGCTGGCGAGGTCCAGGCTGCGGCGGTAGCAGGACGCGAGCGTTTCGGGTTCGTTGTCCGAACCACCGTGCCAGATCGGCCCAACGGTGTGGATGACATGCCGGGCAGGCAGTCGATAACCCTTCGTGATCTTCGCGTCGCCGGGCTTGCAGCCCTGCAGCATTTTGCATTCCTGCAGCAACTCCGGCCCCGCTGCTCGATGAATGGCGCCATCCACGCCGCCGCCGCCGAGCAGGCGTGGCGCCGCTGCGTTGACGATGGCATCCACCGCCAGCGTCGTGATGTCGGCCTGGATGGCACGGAGAGTGGTCATGGAACCCGTGGGGCACATTGTTCGTTTTGCTGTCAGGCGGCCATCAGTTTCCGGTACAGGACCACAAGCGCCGTGACGACCGCAAGATTCGCGAGGACGGTCATCCAGAAGATCGAGACGAAGCCGCGCTTCGAGGTCTTGTGACGAAAGAGCCGTCGCGCCAGCAGCGCGCCCGGCCATCCGCCGAAGACGCCTATCAGGTGCAGCGTCTTTTCGGAGACACGGCGACGCCCTTTCACGGCCGCCCACTTGTCGAAAGCATAGACCAGAAAAGCGACGACGCTGAGCCCCGCATAGAGTCCGGCCAGGAAGATGAGTGACGCCGGCATCAGCGGGTCTTGGCGAGCACCGGGTCGACAGCAAGGATGGTCTTGCCAATGGCCTGGCCCGTGCGCGCAAGTTCC
>CANGMU010000238.1 GCA_947454665.1 Pseudomonadota bacterium
CGCCAGGCATGGTCACGCGTCATGCCATCGAGCGCGAATCCGGACAGCGTCATCAGTCGGGTTGCCACCACATCGAGCCACTGCAGGGCACCGGGGACGGCCGTGGCCTCCGCCTCGGGCGCGTCATCGAGCAGGCCATTGATGGCACGCCAGTTGTCATGCGACATCCGCTCGCGAAGATGGAAGGCCACCTGCTGCAAGGTACGCAGCTTGCCGAGCAGGCCGGCCGGGTGATCGCTGTCCACGGCAGCACGCAGCACTTCCTTGTCAGCCTCCTCATCCAACGAGAAAAGACCATTCCCGCGGGCCAGCTCGTGGATGGGCAGCTGCGAGTTCTCTTCGTCCTCGTTTTCCTGCAGCTTGAGGCTCAAGGCCAGTCGCAGCAGGCGCGCTGTGTCTTCGCACCGCTCTTCATAGCGGCCGAACCAGTAGAGGTTCTCGGCAAGCCGTGCCGGCAATCCCGCGGGCGAACGCACCAGCTCGTCCGCTGTGACGGTCGTTCGCAGGAGCGTGAAGCTGGAATCCACCTGTCCAGGGGACAGGATCCAGGTGTCCTTCGAGGCCCCACCGCGCTGCATGCTGACGACGCGCGCATTGGCGCTGTTGGCCACGCGCGTCAGGCCGCCGGGCATCACCATGTATCCGCTGGGTGTCGCCACGGCGAACACACGCAGCCCCACGCAACGGGGCTCAAGGCCGACGCCCGTATCACGCGACAACACCGGGGCCTGCGACACGTGCACGAGCTCCTGGGCGATGTAGCGTTCCGGCCTGGCTTCCAGTCGAGCACGCAGGATAGCGAGACCCGACTCGTCCAGGTCCTTGCCGAAGACAACGTCCAAGTTGTGGCTGCGGTCAACTGGCTTGAAGACGAGGTGATCCATCTTCTCGATGGCGTCCTTGAGCGCCGCAGGTTCGCCGCACCACCAAGTGGCGATCGAGGGCAGCTTGAGTTCCTGACCCAGAAGGCGCTCAGAGAGACGCGGCAGGAAACCCAGCAAGGCTCCGGATTCGAGGACGCCCGAGCCCAGCGAGTTGGCAATGAGCACGCTACCGTTGCGAGCGCACTCCGTGAGGCCCGCCACGCCCAGCGCCGAATCGCTGCGCAGCTCCAGCGGATCGCAATAACTGTCGTCCTGGCGCCGGAGAATCGCGTGCACGCGACGCAGTCCGCCGATGGTCTTGAGCCACACGCGGCCATTGCGCACCGACAGGTCGCCGCCTTCCACCAACGGGAATCCCAGATACCGCGACAGCAAGGCGTGTTCGAAATAGGTTTCGTTGAATGGGCCGGGCGTCAGCAGCACGACCAGAGGCGCACCATCGCCACGCGGTGCGAAATGCAGCAGCGAATCGCGCAGCGTCGCGAAGAAGCGCGCCAGGTGCTGCACCTTCATGTCGCGGTAGAGCTTCGGGAACGTGCGGGACACCAGCAGGCGATTCTCGAGCGCATAGCCCGCCCCGGACGCTGCCTGCGTACGGTCGTTCATCACCCACCAGCGGCCATCCGGCGCGCGCGCCAGGTCCGCGGCATACACATGGAGGTGCACGCCACCGGGCACGGCCGCGCCGTGTGCGGGTCGCAGGAAGCCACCATGCGAGAAGACCAAGGACGGCGGGATCAGGCCCTCACGCAGCGTGACCTGCGGGCCATAGAGATCCCCCAGGATGCGATCCAGCAGCGTGGCGCGCTGCATGATGCCGGCTTCGATGCCCTGCCATTCCTCGGCATTGAGGATGAGCGGCAGCACGTCGAGATCCCAGGGGCGGTCATGTCCCTGGGGATCGGCATAGACGTTGTAGGTCACGCCGCTTTCACGGATCTGCCGCTCTGCGGTCGCGCGCATGGCGGCGATTTCATCGGCGCTGGCGCGATTCAGCGTGGCGTACAGCCGTTCCCAGTGAGCACGGGGAACGCCACCGCCCGCGAACAGCTCATCGAAGCGGCCGTCCGGATTGGCGTATGACCTCAGCATGGGGGCGCGAGTCTACTATGTCGCGCCGAGGCGCAGGTCCAGTGTCAGCGGATGCTCCGGGTCGATACGGGGAGACGTCATGTCAAGAGGCCCTGGCGTATGTCCCATGCGGAAGAAGCGCGCCAGACGTCGTGACTCGGCCTCATAGGCATTCACGGGGAAAGTCGAGTAATTGCGGCCTCCCGGATGGGCGACATGATAGCGGGCGCCGCCCAGCGAACGGTTCAGCCAGCTATCCACCAGGTCAAAGCTCAGCGGCGCGTGCGCCCCGATCGTGGGATGCAAGTTGGAAGGCAGGGCCCAGGCGCGGTAGCGCAGGCCGGCGACGTATTCGCCCTCGGTCCCCGTGGGATGCAGCGGCAGCGGCACGCCGTTCACGCAGAGCCGATGGCGCGTATCGACCATTCCACGGACGGTCACCTGGATGCGTTCCAGCGAGGCATCCACGAAACGCACCGTGCCGCCGGCAGTGCCCTCTTCACCCAGCACATGCCAGGGCTCGAGCGCGCCACGCAGTTCCACTTCGACGTTGCGGGTGACGAAGTCGCCCAACCGCGGGAAGCGGAATTCGAAATGCGGCGCGAACCAGGCGGGATCGAAGGCATACCCGCTGGCCGCCATGTCCGACAGCACGTCATCGAAGTCGGCCTGTACGAAATGCGGCAACAGGAAGCGGTCATGCAGCGTCGTGCCCCAGCGTTGCAGGCGCGTGGGCTGATAGGGCTGCTTCCAGAACCTCGACAGGATGCCCCGCAGCAGCACCTGTTGCACCAAGCTCATCCGGGAATGCGGCGGCATCTCGAAGGCGCGCAGCTCCAGCAGCCCCAGTCGCCCCGTGCTGCCATCCGGCGAATAGAGCTTGTCGATACAGAACTCGGAACGATGCGTGTTGCCCGTGACATCGACCAGCAGGTTTCGCAGCGCGCGGTCCACGAGCCACGGCGCATCGGCCAGCGTCCCCGCTGCCTGCAGTCGCCGCAGCTCTTTCATCGCGATGTCGATTTCATACACCGCATCGTTGCGCGCTTCGTCGATACGCGGCGCCTGACTCGTTGGCCCGATGAACTGGCCGGAGAACAGATAGGACAGCGAAGGATGGTTGTGCCAATAGGCAACCATGCTGGTGAGCAGATCAGGCCGGCGCAGGAAAGGCGAATCAGCCGGCGTGGCACCGCCCAGGACAAAATGATTGCCGCCCCCGGTCCCCATATGCCGGCCATCAAGACCGAACTTCTCGGTGGACAACCGGGTCTGGCGCGCGGCCTCGTACAGGAACTCCGTCCGCTCCGACAGTTCGTTCCAGCTCGAGGCCGGATGGATGTTCACCTCGATGACGCCCGGATCCGGCGTCACGCGCAGGGACTGCAGTCGCGGATCGCGTGGCGGCTCATAGCCTTCCAGCACAACGGGTATGTCCCGCGCCACGGCGACGGCCTCCACGGCTGACACCAGCTCGAGGTAATCCTCCAGGCTCGTCGTGGGCGGCATGAACAGATGCA
>CANGMU010000239.1 GCA_947454665.1 Pseudomonadota bacterium
AGGACACCAGCGTGATGAGGCCGGCATCGACCATCAGCTTCGTGACTTCAGCCACGCGGCGGATGTTCTCGACGCGGTCGGCGTCGGTGAAGCCCAGATCCTTGTTCAGGCCATGGCGGACGTTGTCGCCGTCGAGCAGGTAGGTGTGGCGACCCATCGCATGAAGCTTCTTTTCCACGAGGTTCGCGATGGTCGACTTGCCCGAGCCGGACAGGCCGGTGAACCACAGCGCGCAGGCCTTCTGGCCCTTCTGCGCGGAGCGGGCCTGGCGGTTCACGTCCAGCGCCTGCCAGTGGATGTTGTCCGCGCGGCGCAGTGCGTATTCGATCAGGCCGGCGCCGACGGTATCGTTCGTCAGGCGGTCGATCAGAATGAAACCGCCGGTCTCGCGGTTGTCGTTGTAAGGATCGAAGGCAATGGGCCGGTCCAGGCTCAGGTTGCAGACGCCGATCTCGTTCAGCTCGAGCTGGCGTGCAGCCAGGTGCTCGAGCGTGTTCACGTTGACCTTGTGCTTCGGCGTCATCAGCGTCGCGGTGGCGGTGCGCGTGCCGATCTTGATGAGATACGGACGGCCCGGGAGCATCGGATCCTCGTGCATCCAGATGACCGTGGCCTGGAACTGCTCGGCGACGCCCGCCGGATGGTCTGCAGCCACGAGTACGTCACCGCGGCTCACGTCGATCTCGCGGTCCAGCGTGACCGTGATGGACTGACCGGCCCGTGCGGACGCGAGGTCCCCATCGTGCGTGACGAGGCGCGAGACGATCGCTTCCTTGCCCGAGGGCAGGGCGCGCAGGCGATCGCCTGGTTTCACGGTGCCGCCGGCAATGAGGCCCGAATAGCCACGGAAATCGAGGTTCGGACGGTTCACCCACTGCACCGGCAGCCGGAATGGCAGTGCCAGGTCGTCATCGTCGACCGGTACCGATTCCAGGTGCTCCATCAGCGCCTTGCCCGTGTACCAGGGTGAGGCGGCCGAGCGTTCGAGCATGTTGTCGCCGCGCAGCGCCGACAGCGGAATGCAGGTGATGTCCTGAAGACCGATCTGGTCGGCGAAGGCGCGGTATTCCGCGACGATCTCGTCGAAGCGGGCCTGCGACCAGTCGACCAGGTCCATCTTGTTGATGGCGACAACGACATGGCGGATGCCGAGCAGCTTCACGATGAAACTGTGACGGCGCGTCTGCGTCAGCACCCCACGGCGCGCATCGATGAGGATCACGGCGAGGTCGGCCGTCGAGGCGCCCGTCACCATGTTGCGCGTGTACTGCTCGTGGCCCGGCGTGTCGGCGACGATGAACTTGCGCTTCTCGGTCGAGAAGAAGCGGTAGGCGACGTCGATCGTGATGCCCTGTTCGCGTTCGGCGGCGAGGCCGTCGACCAGCAGCGCGAAGTCGATCTCGTCGCCCTGCGTGCCGACCTTCTTCGAGTCGGCCTCCAGCGCGGCCAGCTGGTCTTCATAGACCAGCTTCGATTCATAGAGCAGGCGGCCGATCAGCGTGCTCTTGCCGTCATCCACGCTGCCGCAGGTGATGAAGCGCAGCAGGCTCTTGTGCTCGTGGGCCTTGAGGTAGGCCAGGATGTCCTGGCCGATGAGCTCCGAACTGTGCGACATCAGAAGTACCCTTCCTGCTTCTTCTTCTCCATCGACGCCGATGAGTCGTGGTCGATGACGCGACCTTCGCGTTCCGAGCTCTTGGCGAGCAGCATCTCCTGGATGACTTCAGGCAGCGTGGTGGCGGTGCTTTCGATGGCGCCGGTGAGTGGGTAGCAGCCCAGCGTGCGGAATCGGACCATCTTCATCTCGGGCTTCTCGCCCGGGTCCAGCGGCATGCGGTCGTCGTCGACCATGATCAGCGTGCCGTTTCGTCGCACGACCGGGCGCGGCGCGGCCAGGTACAGCGGCACGATGGGGATGTTCTGCTGGTGGATGTACTGCCAGATGTCCAGCTCGGTCCAGTTGGACAGCGGGAACACACGCAGGCTCTCGCCCTTGTGCTTCCGGGCGTTGTATTCGTGCCAGAGTTCCGGGCGCTGGCGCTTCGGATCCCAGCGGTGCTGGGCCGAGCGGAACGAGAAGATGCGCTCCTTGGCGCGGGACTTTTCCTCGTCGCGGCGCGCGCCGCCGAAGGCGGCATCGAAGCCATACTGGTCCAGCGCCTGCTTCAAGCCCTGGGTCTTCATCACGTCGGTATGGACCGCCGATCCGTGGCTGAAGGGGCCGATGCCCTTGGCGACACCTTCCGGGTTGATGTGCACCAGCAGTTCAAGGCCCAGCGTGCGCGCCATCTCGTCGCGGAACGAGATCATTTCCCGAAACTTCCACGTCGTATCGACGTGCAAAAGCTTGAACGGCGGCTTCGACGGGTAGAAGGCCTTCATCGCCAGGTGCAGCATCACCGAGCTGTCCTTGCCGATTGAATAGAGCATGACCGGGTTTTCACACTCGGCCACGACCTCCCGCATGATGTGCAGGCTTTCGGCTTCGAGGCGTTCGAGGTGGGTCAGGGGGGCTTGGCTCACGCGGTCTTTTCCACGGTTCTCGGACTTTTGAAAGGCGCGCGATTCTACCGGCCGCCAGTGAGCAGAAATGGAACTTATTCATATCCAGCAGGAATCTAGGATTCTGGATGGATATACAGTGACAGGTTCTACTGCAATGAGAATCGCGTTCGTTCCTTGGGCCGCCCTGTTCCTTTACACTGCGCAACCTGACCTTTCTCCAGCCCTCTGAACTAACGGGTTTTTTTCCAAAAAATGAGCCAGGGTTCCCGCGAATCGACCGCATTGTTCGGCGGCAACGCCACCTACGTCGAAGATCTTTACGAACGTTACGTCGCCGGTGATGAAGTCCCGGCAGACTGGAAAGCCTATTTCGACCGTGTGAGGCCCCCCGGTGGCGCCGAGCAGGTCCATGGCCCCATCGTGCGCGATCTCGAGGCCCGGGCGGCAGCGCCGCGGGTCGCGATGGTGCAGGGTGATGCGGCCGGCGAAAAGCAGGCCTCCGTGGCGCGCCTCATTCAGATCTATGCCAACCGCGGTCACCTGATCGCGAAGCTGGATCCGCTTGGCCTCATCAAGCGGCCCAAGCCGCGCGTGATGGAGCTGGAGTACATGGGCCTGTCCCAGTCGGACCTCGATACCGAATACTTCACGGGTAGTCGTACGGACGCGATACCGCGTCGCGCCAAGTTGCGCGACATCATCAAGACGATGGAGTTCATGTACGCGGGCCCGATCGGTGCCGAGTTCGCGCACGTCTCCGATACCGAAGAGCGCCTGTGGCTGCAGGACGAGTTCCAGCGCGGCCGCATGCAGCAGAAGTTCAGCGCCGAGGATCGCAAGAACCTGCTCTGGCAGCTGACTGCAGCCGAGGGTCTCGAACGTTACCTGCACACGAAGTACGTCGGTCAGAAGCGCTTC
>CANGMU010000240.1 GCA_947454665.1 Pseudomonadota bacterium
GCCGGCTTCGGCGTCTCAGGCACCCAATGATCTGCGCGATCGGCTGCTGCTGTCGATGGTGAATGAAGCCCAGGCTGCGCTGCGCGAGGGCATCGTCGCCGATGCGGATCTCGTCGATGCGGGGCTCATCTTCGGCGCGGGCTTTGCGCCCTTCCGGGGTGGCCCGATGGCCTGGGCCGCGCACGAAGGGCGTGATGGCGTACGCGTGCGACTGGAAGAGCTTTCCGCCACGGCGGGTGAGCGCTTCCTGCCGGACCTGGGCTGGCAGCGGATTTGATCGCGAATTCTTCGAGAGTGTGACGCCCGTCGCGTTGGTCGCGGAAGCCTGACCAAGGCTGCGTGTTAGCCTTTGAAGGCCATGTCCGATACGTCTCCGATTGAAGCGTCCCTGTTGCGCCAGTTCTCGCCGCTTGGCGGCATGAAGATGGACAACCTCGCGGCCCTCGCGCGCAAGGTGCAGCTGCGGACGGCCGATCCAGGCGAAGTGCTGTTCCGCGAGGGCACGGGTTTCACACAGGCCATCTGGATCGTTTCCGGCGTCGTCGAGCTCCATGAGGGCGGCCGACTCACCGGCGCGGTGACCGGTGGCACACCGCAGGCGCGTGATGCCCTCTGCCCGGAAGCGCCGCGCCGCTTCACGGCCCGCGCCGTCGACAGCGTGAACTACCTCGCGATCGACAGCGAACTGCTCGACGTGATGATCACCTGGGACCAGACGGGCACCTATGAAGTGTCCGACCTGAAGGCGCAGCTGGATCAGGCTTCCGAGGCTGATTGGATGTCGGCGCTGCTGCGCAACCGGGCCTTGCGGCGCTTGCCGGCCGAGAACCTGCAGACCCTCTTCCAGCGCATGGAACGCTTTCCCGTCAAGGCGGGCGAAGTCCTGATCCGCCAGGGCGAAGTGGGCGACTATTTCTTTACCTTGATCGATGGGCGCTGCGTGGTGACGCGCGAGACGCCCTTGAATGCCGACGGCATCAAGCTCGCTGAATTCTCCGCGGGCGAGAGCGTGGGTGAAGAGGCGTTGATCTCCGACCTGCCGCGCAGCGCGACGGTGACGATGCTCACCGATGGCGCCGTCATGCGGCTGCACAAGCGTGATTTCCTTGAACTGCTCGGCGCGCCCCTGATCGAGCGGATCGATTTTGCCGAAGCGCAGCGTAGCATCGCCGCCGGCGGTGTCTGGCTCGATGTGCGCCTCCCTGCCGATTACCAGAGCCTGGCCATCGACGGTGCGATCAACATCCCGCTTTATTTCCTGCGTCTGAAGCTCGGCGCGCTCGAACCGCGTCGGCAGTACGTCGTGTACTGCAGCGACGGGCGACGGAGCGCAGCAGCGGCCTACATCCTCACCGAACGGGGCTTCTCGGCAACGGTGCTGGACCAGGGCATGGCCGCCGTCGAGTACGGATTGCGGCGCGCACCCGACGCGGGTTGATCCTCAGCGCGACACTGTGCTCGAAAGTAACGTTCACCGTTACCAGAGCGGCGCGGCCCTACATCGTGTGCGTGGGTTTCTCGCCGGCGAGCGCGCCGGCCAGGTGGGCTTCGATGCGTTTTTGGGTGTTGCCGCGGTCCTGCTCGCTGAACTGCACGCCGATGCCGGCCGTGCGCTTGCCCTGCGCACCGCGCGGCGTCACCCAGATGACCTTGCCTGCCACGGGGATCTTCTCTTCTTCGCCGAGCAGGTTCAGCAGCATGAAGACTTCGTCGCCGAGGCGGTAATTGCTGCTGGTGGGGATGAACAGGCCGCCGTTGCGCACGAAGGGCATGTAGGCGAGGTACAGCGCGCTGCGGTCCTTGATCGTGAGCGTCAGGAGACCGGGCTTGCTGATGGCGCCCGGCCGCGGCGCTATGTTTTCTCGACTCATCCAGTGGTTCCCCGTGGGCGTCCGTTCACACTGCACTGCCGGACGTACCGATACGCCAGAGCAGCTGTTCCACCATCAAGGCCTTGTTCAGCGTCGTGGCGGCCTGGCGGCGGATTTCCCGGACCTCATCCAGAAGACCGAGCGCTGCCCCTATATTCAAGTCCAGATCGGGTCCTTGCAAGTGTGTGGCAGCACCCAGTTCCGACAATCCACCCCCCGTCTCGGGCCCCTCGAGGATCCGGCGTGTGACCCAGCGCTCGATGCAATGGAGGCGCAGGAGGAATTCGTCACGCGACCAGGCGTCGGCCGTGCGGACGACATCGAGCCGGCCCTTGAGGGCGTCGCGCAGTGACTGCCATGTGCCGTCGCGCAGCTGCCGCAACGCCGCCGGGTCGCTGTCCAATGCGTCCAGTGCAGATCCGCCCAGCGCATCCAGCGCAGCCGGCCAGTCCGGCGAGGGGCGCTGTTGGCCCAGCCACTGCAGCACCACGGCCCGGTCGGGGATCGGCAGGCGCAGGCGCTGGCAGCGGCTGAGGATCGTCGCCGGCAGTGCCGAGGGGCGGTTCGTGACCAGCAGGATGTGCAGGTTCGGGCGCGGTTCCTCCAGCGTCTTCAGCAGCGAGTTGGCTGCGTTGACGTTCATGGCGTCGGCGGGATGGATGACCGCGACGCTGCCCCGCCCCTCATAGCTCGTCATCACCAGCTGCTCGCAGGCCTCGCGGATGTCGTCGACCGTGATCTGCTGGAGCTTGGACTCTTCCTTCGGTGCGATGCGCAGCAGGTCCGGGTGTTCACCGCTGTCCACACGCACACAGCCCGGACAACTGCCGCAGGGCGCAAGCTCCCGCGAGGCATGGCAGAGGATCAGCTGCGCGATGCGCTTCACGAGCCGCATGCCACCGGCGCCGGGTGCCTCGTGCACGAGCAGGCCCTGCGGCAGGCGGCCGGCGAGCGCGGCCGCTTTCACGCTGGCAAAGGGCGCTTCCAGCCAGGGGGGCTCGATCATGCGAGGGCCTGCAGGGCAGCCGTGAGCACGGCGTCCGGGCCTGGGGTGGCATCGATCACGCGCACGCGTTCCGGCTCGTCGTTGGCGATGGCCAGGTAGCCGGTGCGCACGCGTTCGAAGAAGGCCACGGCCTCATCCTCGAACCGGTCGCCGCCATCCGCCCTGCCCCGGGCGCGTTCCAGGCCCGTCGCTGGCGATACGTCGAGCAGCAGCGTCAGATCCGGCGTGAGGCCCGGGTGGGCGATGTGGGCCAGTTGGCGGATCTGGGCGAGGTCCATGCCGCGGCCATGACCCTGGTAGGCCATCGTGGCATCGGTGAAACGGTCGCAGAGCACCCACTCGCCGCGCTCCAGTGCAGGCCGGACGAAATTCGCCACGTGCACCGCGCGCGCCGCGAACATCAGGAGCATCTCGGCGCTCGGCGGCATCGGCTCGGCGCCACGCGCCAGGACGACGCTGCGGATGGATTCGGCCAACGGCGTGCCGCCCGGCTCCCGCGTGAGCTGCACGGTCCTGCCCTGTTCGCGCAGGGCCGCTACCAGGCGA
>CANGMU010000241.1 GCA_947454665.1 Pseudomonadota bacterium
CGGCCACTCGGCCCGGTCGATCGCCACGGCCACGCTGCCGGCGGCGCCGATCGTCGTCTTTACGACGGTCAGCGAGGGGCCGGCCGGCTTCACCTCGCGCACGAAACGCGAGATGGCAGCGAAATCGCCCTGCGCGTGCGCGACTTCGTCGCCCGGCGGCAGGTAGCGGCCCTGGGCCTTCAGCACGCCGAGTTCGCGCATGTCCCGGCTGACCGAGGACTGCGTGACCTCGAAGCCGTCGGCCTTCAGCAGGTCGACCAGGTCTTCCTGCCGGCGCACGCGTCCGCCGCGCAGGATGCGCAGGATGGCGTTGCGTCGGTCGGCCAGGTGGCGGTCTGTGTGCATAAGAATTTATATTCTATGCATAAAATTGCAAGCCTCGCAAGACCAGCGGCGCAACTTCTCCAGTCTGTGACCGCCTTCATGGGGGCTTCCCGCGGGCCGCGCCATCATGGCCCTACGCCGCTGTCCCCACAGCCTGTCGACACCTTGGGAGATTCGAATGACTGCCACCTTGAAGAGCCTGTCCGCCCTGACGCTCTGCGCGGTTTTCGCAGCGCCCGTTTTCGCCGATGACGCCCCGTCGACGATGTCCGTTGGCCTGACCGCCGGCTCGCTCGGCATCGGACCGGAGATCGGCTATCGCTTCGGGCCGCATTTCGGCCTGCGCGCCGAGTTCGGCGCCTACAGCTATGGCACGGACAATGACTATGGCTCGGTCCGTTACAACGTCGACCTGAAGCTCAGCAATGGTGGCGCCATGGCCGACTGGTACCCCTTCGGCGGCGGCTTCCGTTTGTCGGGCGGCCTGCGCTCCAACGGCAACAGGCTGGACCTCAAGGGCACGCCGACCACGTCGGTGCAGATCGGCCCGACGACCTACACGCCGGCCCAGATCGGCACCCTGACGGGCGAGATCTCGGGCAGCAGCAGCGCCCCGGTGCTCTCGCTGGGTTACGGCGGCACGTTGAAGAAAGGCCTGACGGCCGGCGCCGAAGTCGGCGCGATGTTCCAGGGCTCGCCCACGGTGAAGAACCTGACGGCGACCGGCCTGCTGGCGCAGAACCCGCAGTTCCAGACCGACCTCCTCGCGGAAGCGAAGAAGATCGAGAGCGACGCGAGCAGCTTCAAGGTCTGGCCGATCCTCCAGCTGCACCTGGTGTATCGGTTCTGACAGGAAGCTCGCGGCTTACCAGACCTGCTGCCCAGGCATCCCCCCAGCTCTCGGCGCGGGCCAGCACCTCGCGTCGATCCAGCGCGTGGTCGATGTCATCCAGTGGCGCGAACCAGTCCTGCAGTTCGCGCCGGGCCTCCGCGGCATTGCGCGCGCGACAGGCAGCGAACACGCGGTCGATCATCTGCTGGCGCCGTCGATCCCGTTCGGCGTCGACCCGGGCCTGCGTCCGTTCCGGGCTGCGCGCGGGCTCGAAGCCCAGTACATGCCGGCGCTCGAAGATGAGGCCGCCTATCAAGGCATGCAGCGTGAACCACGCCAGCGCGAGGATGAAATATCGCAGCACCGACGGAAGGCCCGATAGCCAGAGGCCCCAGCCGAGCATGCCGATGACGAGCAGCCCGAGCACGGCCAGCCCATAGGCACGACCGAGCCCGCTGATGCTGCGCCAGAGGGACCGCGGATCCAGCGCGTCGCGGACTTCATGGCTGATCGCAAGGCCCGTGACGGATGCGGGCCACAGCAACAGCGCGATGCATGCTATCGCCAGCCCATATCCGGGCAGCCAGAACAAGCAGACCGCGGCGAGCCCCGCAGCGAGCGTGGGGTGTACCCAGGCGCGCAGGTCGCCGAACGGTCCGAGCAGTTCGACGGACGCGACCGGTGCTTCGGCGTGTCCATTGGCGGCGTGATCGAGCAGGGCGAAGGCGTACTTGTTGAGCCAGGACAGCAGCAGGTGCAGTCCCAGGATCCGCGGCGGCAGAAGCCCTGGCGTGACGGATGCCACGAAGGCGAGCAGGGTTGTCACGACGGCGCTGAACAGCAGGCTCGTGAACTGGAATGGCAACGCCAACGCACGCAGCAATTCCATGCGCTATTTCTGGATTGTGTAGACGAGGTCGGCGCTGCGGGCCCTGCCGGACTCGGTCTTTACCGTCCAGCGATCACCCACCGTGTAACGCAGCTTCACGGTGTTGATCGCCTCCGCGAGGCTGATGCCGTAACTGACGTACAGCCGCGGCGAAAGGTATTTGCCGAGCACGAGTGAGGTCTCGTTCGACGTATCGGATTCGATGCCGACGTCCTGGATGCCGACGCGGCTGCCGATCTGCTGCGCGATGATCGCCCCGCCCTGCGCCAGAGCCTCGTTGCGCGCGGCGCCCTGTCGGCTGGCGCTCTGGACGCTGTCGAGCGACCCGCCCGCCAGGATCAGGGACACGACCTGCGACTGCGGGATCGCCGGCTCGGAGAAGAAGGTCATGCGCGGCGCGCGCAGGCTGCCGCGCACGTTCACGCCGGCGGTGACGTCGGGGAAGACCTTCTGCGCGCGCAGGTCGACGCCGGGATCGTTCAACGTGCCGTTGTTGAAGATCAGCCGGCCGCGGGCGATGTCGAGCATGCGGCCGAATGCCGCGTACTTGCCGTCGGCGACGGAAAGTTCACCGCTACCGCGGCTGCCTTGCACATCGTCCAGGTGCGTCCGGATGCTGCCGGTGATGCGGCCCTTGAGGCCATGGCTCTCGACCGTGACCTTGTCGCCGAAGGTGAGCGTGACATCGCTCGTCACCTGCCACGGTCGCTGTCGTTGGGCGGCCTGCTGGCCCATGATCACTTCATCGCCCGACGAGAGAACGGCATTGGTGATGGTGACCGGCTCGAAATTGGCCTGCGGGATGCGGACTTCGCCGGCGACGTGGATGCGGGTGCCATCGATCGTGAAGTCGAGCTTCGGCGAAGCCGTGGCTCGTGCTTCCGGGATATCGACGAGTCGCAGGTTCTCGCCTTCCAGATGCATGGATCCGAAGGGGCGGCGGTCGCGCCATTCCAGCGTGCCGTTCGCACGGCCCGAGCCATCGCCGGCGCGCGTGCTGCCCGAGAACTGCAGGCCGCGACCGTCGAGTGTCGCGTCCAGACTGATGTCGCGCAGGGCCAGGTTCACCGCATAGAGATCGACCTCACCCTTGCGCAGCTGCAGGCTGCCGTCGAAGGAGGGCGCGCCGAGCGTGCCGTCGACGCTGGCCTTGGCCGTGAGGCGACCTGCCGCGCGGTCGAGCCCCTGCACATAGGCATCCAGCAGGTTCAGGCCATCGGTCTCCAACGCGAAGTCCCCGTGCACGCTGTGTTCGCGCCAGTCACTGCCCGTGCGTCGCCCGGCAAGTTGCCCGCGCAGATTGCCGGCGCGGCCGGCATCGAGGCCCACCTGCAGCGTGAAGTCGTCGGCTGTCGCCGTGACATCCACTACGC
>CANGMU010000242.1 GCA_947454665.1 Pseudomonadota bacterium
CGTGGAAATCGGCCAGCCCGCCCCAGCTGCGGCCCGTGTACAGGGCGACCTCGCTGCCGCGCGGCGCGGCGGTCGGCGGCAGCGGCAGGTTTTCGTAGTACGCGCGATAGGCAGCCGTGCGACGTGCGAGGAACACGGCTGGGTCAGCATCTTCATCAGCGGATGTCAGTCCGGCGTAGTCATTCTCGACCTCATGATCGTCCCAGGTCGCCAGCCACGGCGCGATGGCATGGGCAGCCTGCAGCTGCGGGTCCGTGTGATAGAGCGCGTAGCGCGCACGATATTCATCCAGCGTGTGGATCTGCGCCGAGTTGTGCCGGCGGAGCGCGTTCTCGTTGATGCCGTATTCGTAGATGTAATCGCCCAGGTGCAGCACCAGGTCAGGCGCGTCGCGAACGATGTGCCCATAGGCCGCGTAATGGCCTTGCTCGTAGTTCTGGCAACAGACAACGGCGAAATCCAGCGGGCTGCTGGCCGCGCCCGCCGCGGGCATCGTGCGCGTGCGGCCCACGGGGCTGCGCTGCCCCCCCGCGGTGAATCGATACCAGTATTCGCGTGCCGGCTGCAGGCCACGCGCCACGGCATGCACGCTGTGCGAGAGCGCAGGCCCGGTGCGTTCGGTGCCGCGTGCGATGACACCTGTCATGGCCTCGTCGGTCGCGAGTTCCCACTGCACAAGCACGTCACGCGGTGGCATGCCGGCATCCGGCTCCAGCGGACGCAGCGCCAGCCGCGTCCACAACACGACGGAATCCGCGCTGGGAAAACCGGAGGCCACGCCCAGCTGGAACGGATCGTCGCTGAAGCGGGCTTCAGCGGCCTGCGCAAGGCGCGCTGGACTCGTGGCCGCGCAGCCCAGCGCGGCCAGCGACTGCAGCAGCCGACGCCGGTCGATCAGACCAGCTCCTTCGCGGCGAGCTCATCCTTGAGATAGCTGTAATAGATCGGTGCGGAGACGATGCCGGGCAGCCCGAACAGCGCTTCCATCGACAGCATCGCCAGCAGGATTTCCCAAGTGTGGGCACGGATCTGCGAACCGATGATGCGCGCGTTCACCAGGTATTCCAGCTTGTGGATGGTGATCAGGTAAATGAGCGAGGCGACCGCGGCGCCCATGGAATCGCCCATCGCGACGACGACGATGACCGTATTGGAGATGAGGTTGCCGACGATCGGCAACAGCCCGACCAGGAAGGTCACGGCGATCATCGTCTTGACCAGTGGCAGGTGCACGCCCAGCAACGGCAGCACGACAGCCAGATAGACCGCGGTCAGCGTCGTGTTCAACGCGGAGATGCGCACCTGCGCGAAGACGAAGCGGCGGAAGCTGCCGGCGAGGATGGCCGTGCGGGCCTTCAGCGCGTGGACGAGCGGGCGGTCGGTGGCCGTCGCGGAGTTCGGCGCGAAGGCCATGAGGCAGCCGATGAGGATGCCGGCGACCACATGCAGCATACCGCGGCCGACGTTTTCGCCGGCGGTCTTTACCGTGCTCGAATGGTCGCGCAGCCATTCGGAAACGACGCTCTCCACTTCCGCAGCCGTGCCCGGCAGATAACCCTGCACGAACGCGGGCAGTCGCGTGCGCGATGTCTCGATGAGGTCCGCCATCTTCTGCATCAGCGCAGCAAGGCTCTCGGGGCCATGGGCCGTGAGCTTCGCGATGCCGACACCCGCGCCCGTGGCCAGCCCACCGATGACGGCGACCAACAGGAAGATCACGATCAACTTGCGCGCCTTGAGGCTGGCACCGGTGACGCTGAAGGACGGCGCCGCGACGTGGATCAGTTCGTGGGCGAAGAGGCCGGCCATCAGGGCCGCCAGCATCTTGAGCTTCAGGATGAGTACCAGGGCGGTCGCAGCCAGCAGCCAGGACACGACCTCGCAGCGTTGTGCGGTGTTCATGCAGCCACTATAGCGCCCCTATACTCACCCGCGTGACACGCCGCCCCTTCCTGTTGCCCATTGCCGCGGTCCTCGCCGGCATGCTCGCGAGCCAGCTCGGCGCCTCGCTGGCCAAGAGCCTGTTTCCCGCGCTGGGTCCTGTCGCGGCAACGACGCTGCGCCTGCTGCTGGCAGCCGCAGTCCTGTCCCTGTTTTATCGGCCCTGGCGGGGTGGCCTGTTACGAAACGCGCGCGCTTCCGGGCATGGCTGGGACCTCGCCGGATACGGTTTTTCACTCGCCTTCATGAACCTCGCCTTCTACCTGGCACTGGCCCGTGCACCGATGGGCGTCGTCGTGGCGGTGGAGTTCACCGGGCCGCTGGCCGTGGCCATTGGCGCGTCGCGACGGCCCGTGGATTTCCTCTGGGTGCTGCTGGCCGTCTGCGGTCTGTTGGTGCTCGTGCCCTGGCAAGCCGGGTTGGCCAGCGCGGATGCTGCGGGGCTGGGGCTGGCCCTCCTGTCCGGCCTCGGCTGGGCGGGATACATCGTGTTCGGCACGCGTGCTGGCGCGGCACATGGCGGCAGCGGCGTGGCACTCGGCATGATCCTGAGCGCCACGTTGATCCTGCCGGTCGGCGGCGCGGCGCTGGTCACGGCAGCGCCGGGGTGGATGCTGCTGGCCACGGGCCTTGCCGTGGCGCTGCTGTCGAGTGCGATTCCCTATGTGCTGGAGATCCACGCGATGCAGGCGCTGCCAACGCGGACCTTCGGCATCCTGATGAGCGTGGAGCCCGCCATCGCCACGTTGGTTGGCCTCGTCGTACTGGGGGAGCAATTGTCGATGCCCCAGCTCGCAGGTATCGCGGGCGTGGTATGCGCCTCACTGGGCAGCGCCGCGACATCGCGGCAGACGACGGCCTAGACTCCGGCTCCATGTGCGGCCGTTACCTGTTGCCCGGCGAAGCGGACATCGAACGCGAATTCCAGATCGTGGGTTCGCGCGTCGGCGATCCGCTGCGGCCTGCGCACACTGTTGCACCCACGCAGGACGTGGCCGTGGTGCACGGCGTGGCGGGCCAACGGGAACTGGTGCGCATGCGCTGGGGCCTGATCCCGCATTTTGCGCACGGCGAGCCCGGCGGTTACGCCACGTTCAACGCACGCATCGAAACCCTGCGCACATCGCCCGCCTATCGGTCGGCCTGGCGCCGCGGGCAGCGCTGCCTCGTGCCGGCCACCGGGTTCTATGAATGGCAGGTGGTGCCGGGCGGCAAACAACCCTGGTACATCGGCTGCGCGGACCAATCGCTGTTGGCCTTCGCAGGCATTTGGGACCGCTCCACGCCGCCGTCGGGCACGCCGGTCCTGTCGGTCACGGTCATCACGCTGCCCGCGTCACCGCTGATGGCAGAAATCCACAACACGAAGCATCGCGAGCCGGCGATCCTGCACCGGGCGCAGCACGACACCTGGCTGTTCGGTACGCCGGACGAGGCCTTTGCCTGCCTGGCCCCGTATC
>CANGMU010000243.1 GCA_947454665.1 Pseudomonadota bacterium
AGTTCAAAAAGCGGCTTCAGTCGTTCATAGCGGGCCATGACCTCCCGTTATAGGGTGCCGATGTCTCAACAGATGAGACTCATGACGCCAGTCGATGGTTTACAGTTTCAGGATGTCTGGAAAAAATCGATTCGATCCGGATTGCATAAAGCTCTCGCGCACAGCGCTGGAGGAGTTCCTCAAGTGTCCGCGTTGCTTCCATCTCCGGCGTCGGCAGGGACTGAAGCCGCCAGACAGCTTTCCGCTGACGCTGGCTATCGCGACGGACGCCTTGCTCAAGAACGAATTCGACACCGTTCGGAATAGCGGGTCAGCGCATCCTCTCTGGCTGCGGGAAGGTCTCGATGTGCTCGGGTTTTCCCATCCGGACCTGGATGTCTGGCGATCGAACTTCAAGGGCCAGCGGGTGACGCACGCCGGCACGGGCGCTGTCGTATACGGCGCCGTTGATGACCTGTGGGTGGATCGCCGAAGTGGCCAGTTGCATGTCGTCGATTACAAATCGACATCCAAGGTCGGGACGCCGTCACTCGATTCTGGCTTCGGTGCCGGCTACAAGCGGCAGATGGAGATCTACCAATGGCTGTTCCGCGAGGCGGGTTTCGATGTCAGCCCGACCGGCTATTTCCTCTACGTGAACGGCAGTAAAGACGGCATCTTTTACGCGGAGGGTCTGCACGGCCTGATGCGGTTCGAGACGACGCTGATCGCCTATGAGGGGAATTGCGAGTGGGTGGATGAGGCGATCACCCGGGCTATAGCCTGCCTTCGATCCGACGATTTGCCGGCTTCAGGAGCGGATTGCGATCCCTGCCGCTATTTCGCCGAACGCTCCGGCCTGATGGGCGCCGCTATTCCTTGACCACCGGCCAGGCCGCCGCCGGCCAATCCTCATGGGGATGGTCCATGAGGATGGTGATGATCGCTGGCACCAGTTGGCCCATGAGCCGCGCACAGTCGCGCACCTGCGTACGGTTCACGCCGCTGTTCCAGGTCGCGCCGCCGTGCAGGATCTGGTTGCGCAGGGTGTAGATGCGGTGGAGCACGACGCCGAGCACCAGGGCGGTGTTGCCCTTCTCCAGCGCCTTGATTGCGACCTGGTTGGCCTTCTCGAAGCGTTCCTTCCAGCCGGTCTCGGTCAGATCGCCCGCCTGCCACTTCCAGAACGCCGGGAAGACGTAGGGGTTTTCGATCAGCGTACGGATCGATTTCGGGTACTCCTCCCAGACCAGCTTGGCCAGGTGACCGTGGGCGTCCAGTTGCAGCAGCCGGTGCATGAACTGCCGGAAGCTTTGCTGCTCGCCATCCCTGCCACCGCCGCGGATTTCCTCCGCATAGGCCGCGTTGAAGGCGATCCAGAGGAACACGAAGCGGGCGTCCCAGTCCTTGTCCGCGCGTTCTGCCGCGTCGAGCCAGCTCAAGGCACGGTGCACCCGGAGCGCAAAGCTCTCCGGATAGTTTGCGCGTTCGCGGCGTTGGCGGGCCTTGAGCGTTTTGTGGTTCATGGCAGCGATCGTATTACACGGAATCTGTAGGTCATATTGAAGTGGTCGCGCTGGAAAGCAGGCTGTACGCGTGGGGTGGTGCTCCTCAGGATGCCGGGGATTCAGATATACCGCTGGGGTTCATGCCATGGTTGCGCTGGTCATACCGCAGTCATACTCTAGGAACATGAAGGTAGCCATTTCAGTTCCGGATGAGGTCTTCAAGGCGGGTGAGCAGCTTGCTCGCCAGCTCGGAATGTCGCGCAGCGAGCTTTACGCCAATGCGTTGGAGGCCTACCTGGGCTCACGGGGTGGTGCGGCGGTGACAGAGCGGCTGGACAAGGTCTACGCCTCCTCGACGTCGTCGGTTGATGCCGCCCTCAATGCCGCCCAACTCAGGTCGCTCCCCGATGAAACGTGGTGAGGTCTGGTGGGCATCCTTGCCGTCGCCGACGGGATCGGGCCCGGGACTTCGTCGGCCCGTGCTCGTCGTGCAGTCGAACCCTTTCAATGCGAGCCGTATTTCAACGGTCATTGTGTTGGTCATCACCTCCAACCTGACCCTTGGCGATGCGCCTGGCAACGTGCGGATTCCGAAAGCCGAGTCGGGTCTCGCCAAACCCTCGGTGGTCAACGTGTCGCAGATCCTCACGGTGGATCGCAGCGTACTCACAGCGAGGGTGAGGGCCTTGCCGAGCCAGTGCTTGCGCGATGTCGAGACAGGGATGCGTCTGGTGTTGGGACTGCCTTAGTCGGCCAGGAGTCCCTGTCGCTATAACGGCGCATCCGGATTGGTGATAGTCCGCCACATATGGGCGACGGGGCTGTCGTCGTGGCCGAGGCCCGCCTTGGGCTGCTTGAAGTGGCGGTCGATGATCGGCAGGAAGGGGTCGATCGTCACCACGGCCTTGGGATCGAATGCGTAAAGGTCGCTCACGGTCACTTCGCGCGCAGCGCCTGGTGGAAGCGGATGGCGAAGCTCACGCGCTTGGACACATAGGGCTCGTAGAGCTGCGCGCCCCAGAAGCCATGGTCGGCGCGCATCAGTTCCTGCGAGGTGTCGTGCAGCAGGCAGGCGAGCACCACTTCCTCGTCGGCGCCGCGCTGCATGGCCTTGTTGGCGCTCTGGAGGCAGTGGTTGCGCGTGCGGTCGAAGCGCAGCGCGAAGAAATCCAGCAGCGTGGGTTTCGCCGGCAGGCGGGGCAGGGCGGTGACTTTGGCGCCGGGCTGCGAGTTGATGAACAGCCCGCCCACGCCGCGACGGTAAGGGCGGGTGGGGATCTGCGCCTCGATCTCGGCAACCTTGGGGTAGACCTCGCCGGCGCGCGCTGCGTCAGTGATGGAACCGGCCGCGGCGGGCAGGCCCTGCATCAGCGCGGCTTCGATGGCATCGGCGCGGGCCTCATGGCTCATCAACGCGATGGCGCCCACGCCACCCAGGCTGGCAACGAAGCGACGGCGGTCGAGAGCGGGCGTTATGGTGGGGTCTTGGGGGTGAATTCGGACTGGCTCAGATTCTGCGCCAGTCTGGGACTCCGGTATGACCCAGTAGGAAAGTTTCGCACCGCCCGGTCGGCATACCCCCAAAACGGCCTGCGTCACCTCGAGGGGGTCGCGAAGCAGCCCGCCCATCGGCGCGTCGGGCATCGGAAGTGTTGACGGCTGGCAGCGGCGCTTTCTAGTCTGCGGCATCAGAAATCCGCCAGAGAGTCGCCATGAGCCTCCTCCAGAATCGTTTGCTCGCTTCCTGTGTCCTGGCAGGGCTTGCCGTCGCCACGCTGCCGGCCGCCTCGGCGGCCCCAGACACCGCTGGCGCAGCCAGCCGCGCGCGTGGGCATATCGCACGGTATCCGGCGATGAGCCTGGACGGTCCGGACCACAGCTTTGCGGAAAGCGATG
>CANGMU010000244.1 GCA_947454665.1 Pseudomonadota bacterium
CGCGCTCGAGCCAGGCGACCTTCGATTCGTCATCGATCGTCGCCAGCGGGTCGATCGGCAGGTAGAGCGAGGTCGCTGACGTCCTGCGCCAGGCCTGGGTCTGTCGACCCGGCGACTGTTTTGCAATGGCACGCGCCGCACCGGCGGCTTCCTCGAGGGCATCGAGATGGATCTCGTCGGAATAGGCGAAGCCGGTCTTCTCGCCGGAGATGGCGCGCACGCCGACGCCCTCCTCGATGCTCGCGCTGCCTTCCTTGACGATGCCGTCCTCGAGCGTCCAGGACTCTTCGCGTGAGACCTGGAAGTACAGGTCTGCGGCGTCCACGGCGTGTCCCATGATGCCGTCGAGCACGCGGGCAAGGGCGGCCTCGTCCAGGCCACCCGGCTGCAGCAGGTGCCGGCGGGCGATGTCGAAGACGTCGGTCGATGTGGCAGCGGTCATGATGGCGTTCTCCGGAAGATCGTTCAGGCCAGCACGCGGTGCGACAGCGCGGGGAATCGCGCTCGCACGGCGTCCTGCTGTGAGGTGTCGATGTCGACGACGAGGCAGCCCTCGCCTTCGGGCAGGCGGCCGAGCACGGCGCCCCAGGGATCGATGACGAGGCTGTGGCCGTAGGTCGAACGGCCGTTGGCATGATGGCCCCACTGGGCCGCGGCGACGACGAAGGCGAGGTTCTCGACCGCGCGGGCGCGCAGCAGCACCTCCCAATGCGCCTCGCCGGTGGGCACCGTGAAGGCCGAAGGCACCGCGAACAGGCGCGCCCCGTCGGCCGCAAGGCGACGGAAGAGTTCCGGGAAGCGCATGTCGTAGCAGACGGACAGCCCCACAGGCAGGCTGCCGACCTGGGTCACCACGACCTCGCTGCCGGGCAGGGTGCCCGCGGATTCGCGGTAACGCTCCTCGCGGCCAGGCAGGTCGACATCGAACAGATGGATCTTGTCGTAACGCGCCTGCAGCCGGCCATCGGGGCCGTAGACGAGCGAGGCGGCCGCAGAGCGGTTTTCGCCCTGCACCCGCAAAGGTAGCGTGCCGCCGACTATCGAGAGCCCCAGACGACTCGCAAGCGCCGACAGCGCATCCTGCACGGGACCGGTGCCGGGCACTTCGGCCATCGCCTGCTTCTCGCGGTCATCGCGACCCATGAACGCGAAATTCTCGGGCAGTACGGCAAGCACCGCGCCGGACTGCGCTGCGGATTCCAGCAGGCGGGAGGCCGTCGCAAGGTTCGCGGCGACGTCCAGGCCCGAGGTCATCTGCAGCGCGGCGACTTTCACGCCAGTACCACGTCGTATTGGTCAATGCCGTAGAGCGGCTCGGCCTGCAGGCGGATCGAACGGCCGAGCTGCGTCTCGAGCTCCGCGAGCACGGGCGCCTCTTCCTCGAGCAGCAGGCCGACGACATCCTGATGCGCCAGCACGACAACTTCCTGACTCTGGAACTGCCGGCTCTGGCGCACGATCTCGCGGAAGATCTCGTGGCAGACGGTCTCGGCGGTGCGCACGAAGCCGCGTCCGCTGCATTGCGGACAGGTACCGCAAAGGAGGTGCTCGAGGCTTTCTCGCGTGCGCTTGCGCGTCATCTCGACGAGGCCCAACGGCGAGATATTCGCGATGTGCGTCTGCGCCCGGTCGCCCGACAGGGCTTCCTGCAGCGCCGCGATCAGGGCGCGGCGATGTTCCTCGTCCTGCATGTCGATGAAGTCGAGGATGATGATGCCGCCGAGGTTGCGCACGCGCAGCTGCCGCGCGATGGTCACCGCCGCCTCGAGGTTGGTGCGGAAGATCGTCTCTTCGAGATTGCGGTAACCGACATAGCCGCCGGTGTTCACATCGACCGTGGTCATCGCTTCGGTCTGCTGGATCACCAGGTAACCGCCGGACTTCAGCGGCACCTTCTGCTCGAGGGCGCGGCTGATCTCCTCGTCGATGCCATGCAGGTCGAACAGCGGCTGCGGGCCCGCATGCAGCTCGATGCGGTCCGCGAATTCGGGCATGAAGGAGCGGGTGAAATCCTGCATGCGCGCCAATTCGACTTGCGAATCGACGAGCACGCGCCGCACCTGCGGGCCGAGTTCGTCGCGCAGCACGCGCAAGCAGAGCGGCAGGTCCTCGTGCACCAGGGTGCCCGCCGGCGCGGTCACCACCTGTTCGCGCAGGTGTGCCCACAGCCGGTCGAGGTAGACCATGTCGGCGTGCAGCGCCTCCAGCGGCGCGCCCATCGCCGCCGTACGCACGATGTAGCCGCCCTTCTCGCCGCGCTCCCGCGCGAGGCCGGAGACGACTTCACGCAGACGCACGCGCTCGGCCTCGTCCTCGATGCGGGCGGAGACGCCGACCTTCGAGCCACGCGGCATGTAGACCAGAAAGCGCGACGGCAGCGCAATGTGCGTCGACAGCCGCGCACCCTTGGTGCCAAGCGGGTCCTTGACGACCTGCACGAGCAGCTCGTCGCCTTCCTTGACCAGCGCACGGATGTCCGGCTCGGCATCGAGCCGCGGCGCGAGGTGTTCGTCACCCGGCGCCAGCGTGGGCTGCATGATGTCCGCGACATGCAGGAAGCCGGTCCGTGCGAGACCCACGTCGAGGAAAGCGGCCTGCATGCCGGGCAACACGCGCGAAACGCGGCCCTTGTAGAGATTGCTGACGAGTCCCTTGCGGCTGGGGCGTTCGATGAACACCTCCTGCAGCACGCCGTTCTCGACCAGGGCCGCGCGCAGTTCGCGCGGCGCGATGTTCACGAGGATCTCGGTGCTCACAGGCCAGCCTCCGACAACAGGGCAGCGGTCTCGAAGAGTGGCAGGCCCATCACGCCGGAAAAGCTGCCTTCCAGCCCACTGATGAAAATGGCCGCGAGGCCCTGGATCGCGTAGCCGCCGGCTTTGCCCTGCGGCTCGCCGCTGGCCCAGTAGGCCCGCGCCTCGTCGCGCGAGATCGCGCGCATGCGCACGCGGCTTTCAGACAGGGCCTCGAGCACGCGGCCGTCCGGCAGCACGAGCGCGACAGCGCTGAGCACCGAATGCTGGCGGCCTGCCAGCGACAGCAGCATGGCCTCGCCGTCCGCGGCGTCGCGCGGCTTGCCATAGACACGGCCGTCGAGCACGACCTCCGTGTCCGAACCCAGCACCGGCAGGCCCTGCGCGACCGGCACGGCGGCCAGTGCCTTGCTGCGCGCGAGGCGCTGGACGAGCGCGCCGGCGGCCTCGCCGGGCAACGGGGTCTCGTCGATCTCGGTGGCGTGGATACGGTGGGCGACGCCAATCTGCGTCAGCAACGCACTGCGCCGCGGGGAGGCGGAGGCCAGCAGCAGTCTCGGCGGGGCGTCGTTCATGGC
>CANGMU010000245.1 GCA_947454665.1 Pseudomonadota bacterium
CAAGGTGCGCGTCGCGCCCGGGATGTTCGACACGAAGGTGATCACCGCGCCGAATTCGCCCAGGCCCGCAGCAAAGGCCGTGACCACGCCGGCCAGGATGCCGGGCAGCATCAGCGGCAGCGTGACCGTCACGAAGCGGTCCATCGGGCCGGCGCCCAGCGTGCGCGCGGCCTGCTCGAGGCCCGGGTCCACGCCCTCCAGCGCGATGCGCATGGCGCGCACCATCAGCGGAAAGGTCATCACGGCCGTTGCAAGCGCTGCACCGGTCGTCGTAAAGGCAAAGCGGATGCCGAAGTGCTCCAGCAGCCAGCCACCGAGCGGCGCCTGCGTGCCGAACACGAGCAGCAGCAGGTAACCGATGACCACCGGCGGCAAGACCAGCGGCAGGTGCACGAAAGCGTCGAACAGCGTGCGGCCCGGAAAACGCCGGCGCGTGAGCAGCCAGGCCACGCCCACGGCGGGCAGCAGGCTGAAGGACACGCTGCGGCCCGCCACGATCAGCGAGAGACGCAAGGCATCGAGTTCGGCGTCGCCGAGGAAGTCCATGCGCCAAGCATAAACCTTGATGCGTTCCCTGCCCGGTCTGCCGCGAGGTCGGGGATAATTGCCGGATGAACACCGCCACCAGCACCTCGCATTCGTCGGTCGCCCTGCGTGACATCGTCACCCTCCAGGGCCACATCCTCCATCAGCAAAAGCGCCATCCGGGCGCCTCGGGCACCTTCTCCTGGATCCTGTCGGCGATATCGATCTCCGCGAAGATGATCTCGGCCGCCGTGCGTCGCGCGCGCCTTGAGGACGTGCTGGGCAGCGCGGGCGAGCAAAACGTGCAGGGCGAGCAGCAGCAGAAGCTGGACGTGATCGCCAATGAGATCCTGCTGCGCCTGCTGGGCGGTCGCGAGGGTGTCGCCATCGTCGCGTCGGAAGAGAACGAAGAGCCGGTGATCCTGCGTGCGGACGAGGATGGGGAGCAGCGCTATTGCGTGCTGTTCGACCCGCTGGATGGATCATCCAATCTCGACATCTGCGGTTCCGTCGGCACGATCTTCAGCATCCTGCGTCGCGTGCCGGGTTCGCCGAGCGGTGAATCCGCGCTGCTGCAGCGGGGCCTCGAGCAGGTGGCTGCGGGTTATGTGCTGTATGGCTCGTCGACGGTGATGATGCTGACGATCGGCAATGGTGTGGACATGTTCGTGCTGGACCCCTCGATCGGTGCCTTCGTGCTCGTGCAGAAGGGCTTGACCATGCCGGCGCGCAACAAGGTCTATTCACTGAACGAAGGCAATCGCCTGACCCTGCCCGAGGGCTACCAGAAGTACCTGCACTGGGCGCAGTCCAACGGCTATTCGAGTCGCTATGTCGGCGCGATGGTGGGCGACGTGCACCGGGTGTTGCTGCAGGGTGGCGTGTTCATGTATCCGCCGACGAAGAAGGCGCCGAAGGGCAAACTGCGACTGATGTACGAAGCCAACCCGATGGCGATGCTCATCGAACAGGCCGGCGGCAAGGCGATGGCCGCGCCGGGCCAGCGCATCCTCGAGGTGCAGCCGGAGGGCATCCACCAGCGCACCTGTGTCGTCCTCGGCAGCGCCGAGGAGGTCGATCACGTCATGGCGCAGGTCGCGCCGTCAGAGGGCTGACGGCGCCGCATCCAGCAGGATGGTCTTCGTTTCGGTGTAACCGAGCAGTCCGGACACGCCGCCTTCGCGGCCGATTCCGGATTGCTTGAAGCCGCCGAAGGGCAGGAAGAAGTCCATGCGGAAATCGTTGTGGCCCAGCGCGCCGGTACGGATGCCGCGGGCAATGCGATAGGCGCGGTCCGTATCCGCGGTGAACACCGCGCCGAACAGGCCGAAGGGCGAGTCGTTGGCGATACGCACGGCCTCGGCTTCGTCGTCATAGCCCATCAAGGCGATGACCGGTCCGAAGATCTCTTCCTGGGCGATCGTCATGTCGCTCTGCACGTTCGTGAAGAGCGTCGGGTCGAAGTACCAGCCCTTGTCCAGGTGCTTCGAGCGGCCGCCGCCGCAGACCAGCTGCGCGCCTTCCGCGCGGCCCTTTTCCATATAGCCCACCACGCGCTGCAGCTGGCGCTCCATCGACAGCGGGCCCATCTGGCTGGTGGGATCCAGCGGATCACCGACCTTCACCGCGCGCAGCTCGGCGGCGATGGCCTCGGCGTATTGCGACTGCAGGTGGCGCGGTACGAGCACGCGACTGAGCGTGGCGCAGACCTGGCCCGAGCTCAGCGTGATGGTCGCGGCCAGCTGTTTGGCGGCCTTGGCGATGTCGTAGTCCTCGCAGACGACGGCGGCCGACTTGCCACCCAGCTCCAGCGTGCAGCGCGCGATGCGCTCGCCGCAGAGCGAGGCAATTCGCTTGCCCGCGCCGGTGCTGCCCGTGAAGCTGACCTTGTCCACTTCCGGGTGACGCACGAGTGCTTCGGACGCCTCGCGGTGCGCGGTGACGAGGTTCAGTACGCCGGCCGGCAGGCCCGCGGCCTCGGCCGCTTCGGCGATCAGATAGCCCTCGAGCGGTGCTTCCGGCGCCGGCTTCATGATGACCGTGCAGCCTGCCAGCAGCGCCGGAATGACCTTGTTGATGAGGATGATCAGCGGCGCATTCCACGGTGCGATCGCCGCGACGACGCCAGCCGGTTCGCGCGCGATGATCGCCGTGCCGCGGCCATCAGTCGGCTTCACTTCCTCGACCAGATATTTCTTCGCGTCGAGTCCGGCATAGAACTTCGTGACGAACAGCGCAGCGCCAACCATGAAGGGGGCGCCAGTGGCGAGTGCGCCGACCTGCTGTGTCCAGGCCGCGGCGAGCTCCGCGCTGCGCTTTTCAAGTTCGACGCCGATGCGTGCGATGACTTCGCTGCGCTTCGACACGTCCAGGTTCGACCACACGCCGGAATCAAAGGCGCGCCGTGCGGCGCGGACGGCGACGTCCACGTCTTCGGCCGACGCCTCGGCCACGCTGGCGATTACCTGCTCGGTGCTGGGCGAGATGACCTCGATATGCCCGCCACGCTGCGGAGCCACCCAACGCCCGTCGATGAAGAGCTGGTCGGGATGGCGGACGTTGATCGTGGTCATGGGGATCCCCGGTGTTCGGTCGGAATGGTCAGACAGGCCTTGTAGCCCAGCAGAGGTTGCGGTCGCAACCGGTTCGCAGCGTCCGGCCCGGTCAGGCGGGCTTCTTGTCCATGTTCCGCAGCAGCTGGCGCAGGTCTGCCAGCAGGCGCTGCCGGTCCTCGGCGGACATACCCGCCAGCACGGCGTCCTCGCCGGCGCGTCGGGCGGCGCTGCCGCGCTCATAGATCG
>CANGMU010000246.1 GCA_947454665.1 Pseudomonadota bacterium
AGCGACAGCACAGTCGGAACCTGCACATGCCGCATGTTGATCCAGCTGTCGTTGCGCGGCGAGAAGCGCGGCTGCCGATAGACGCCGCTCCATTCATGGGGCAGGGAGGAGGGTGTGTGCTGGGTCGGTCCGCCGCGGCCATGCGTTTCGGCCAGTAGCGCCTCGTAGTGAGCCTGTGCAGTACGGAAGGGATAAGGGCTGACCAGGGACTGGCGTGGCAGGTCGCGGTCGCAGTGTCCCCAGGGCGCCGACGCCGGGGGATTCGATCCGATGATTCCGCCGCCCCGCTCGTTCCACAGGTTCTCGATGGCGATCGGGCTGTTGCAGCGGAAATAGCGCGGATCGTTCCAGAGTTCGCGGTCGGCGTAGAAGTCAGTCGTGGTGAACAGGTCCCGAGCCAGCGGCTTGATGCCCGGCGGTGCCAGTCCTGCCGGGGCTCCGGCGATGAGCGCGCCATCGCGTTCGCGAATCGCCCCGACCTGCGGCCGAGTGGTGATGTCATCCAGCATCGGCGCGCCGCGGCCCACGCTTTTGAACCCGATGTCAGGCAGCTGCTGAGCGGCACAGACTCCGCTCAGTCCCACCAGGCACAGGGCTATTTGCAGCGTCGACTTCATGATCAGAGACCCCCGTCGATCTTTGCGTCGATCTTCGCATACGGCGGGCAGGTATGACTCCGGGTGGCGCTGGCCAGAGGGCTCTGCCCATAATCCCCTCACAAGAAATCGGGGGGCTGCAGATGAAGCGTTCGAACTGCGCGACGATGACGGTCGGGTTCCTGCTGGTCGGCCTGGGGCTCGCGTCCTGTGCCGACACCGGATCCCACACCACCCCGACCCCTTCGACCGCACAGGTCGTCGCGCCGGCAAAGCCGGGCCAGAAGGCGCGGGCCGAATTCCCCGGCTTCCGCCGCATCGTGCGCAACGAGAAGGAATATTTCTGCCAGTCGCGCAGCCCGACCGGATCGCGCGCCCGGACGGGTGAGCAGTGCTTCACGCGCGAAGAGCTGAAGCAGATGGAAGAGAACAACCGCGACTTCTTCAAGGACGCTGGTGGCGGCAGTTCGCACGACAGCCTGAAGATGGATGCGCCGCGCTGACACACAGTGTCCTCTCGCAAGCGAAAGATCCCGGCGTTCTCGTTGTATGGCGAGTCCTCGAGCCTTGCCGCGGACATGCTGCACGTGGAGGACATCCAGTCGCGCAGCACGCGATATCGATGGGAAATCGAGGCGCATGTGCACCACGGGCTGCACCAGGTGCTATGGGCGAACAGCGGCCCTGTCGAACTCTCGCTGGACGGCGAACGACAGACCTGTTCCGGCCCGGTCGCGGTGATCATTCCGCCGGGCGTTGTCCATGCGTTCCGCTTTTCCGCGGCGACCGACGGGTATGTCCTGACCTTCAATCCGCGGGCCGTACTGGAAGGCGATGTGCCTGCCACCGGCGAGGCGCTGCAGGCGCTGTTCCGTGCGCCGGGCGTGCTGGCCTTCGAGCCCGGCAGCCCGGCGACGAAGCGCCTTGCAGGACTCTTTGCCGATCTGGCGGAGGAATTCGTCGCACCCGATGCGGCGGGCTCGCCGGTGCCGCTGTGGTTGGCGCGTTCCATCGTGTGGCGGCTCGCACGGCAGGGCGCGCGTCGGAACAGCGCAGCGGGTCAAAGCCGTGCGGCGCAGGCGCTGTATACGCGCTTCCTGATGCTCGTCGAAGCGCACCACCGCGAGCACTGGCCGATCCAGCGCTATGCGGACAAGCTCGGCCTCTCAACGGCGCGGCTGAATCGCCTGACGCGCGCCGAGTCTGGTCATTCGGCGCTGGAGTTGTTGCAGGATCGTCTGGCCCGCGAAGCCTGCCGTCGCCTGACCTATGTCGCAGCCCCCATTGCCGTGCTCGCCGCGGAACTGGGCTTCGACGATCCCGCGTATTTCTGCCGCTTCTTCAAGCGGCGTATCGGCAAGAGTCCGCGTGCGTTCCGCCAGTCACTCGCCTGAAACCGACCTGGAGATCCTGATGAACCGATCCACCGTGACCACTATCCTTGCCATGCTGGCCGTATTGGCTGGTGCGGCGGAGGCGCACATCCGTATCAACCCTGCCGAGTCCGTGGCCGGAGCCCGCGAGATGTACCGCATGCGCGTCCCCAACGAGAAGCAGGTGAATTCCTCGCGCATCGAAGGCGAATTCCCAGCGGATCTCAAGGTCTACGCCTTCGAGCCCAAGGCCGGCTGGACAGTCGAACTCAGGAAGAACGACAAGGGCGACATCGTCGGCGCCACCTGGAAAGGCGTGCTGAAGCCTTACGAGTTCCTCGAGTTCGGCATGCTGGCCGTGAATCCGAACGCGGCGGGCGATCTCACCTGGAAGTTCGTGCAGTACTACGACGACGGCACGAAGGAAGAATTCACCGGTGGTGCGGGTTCCCGCCTGCCGGCGCCCGTTGTCACGCTGAAGGCGGCGCCGCCCAAGCCCTGAGCCAAGCCGCTACGCCTGCGTCGTCGGCCAGCCCCGGCGTTCAGGTGTTGAAAGCGCGTTTTCAACTAACCGTGCAGATCTGAGCTTGGGCGCGCAGATTCGACCCCGAGAGTGCAGATCTGAAGGGTTAGTTGGAACTCGCGATTTGCGTTTCAAAGAGCGGCTGGGCGATGGGCTTCGGACTCGGCACAGTGCTGGTCGTGGGCTATTTCAGCAAGACGAAACGATCGGGCCTGCCGCCGATGACAGCGCCGCAGGTCGCACGCCATCTGGGTGGCCTGGTGCATCAGGCCCGGCTTGCCCTGCTGATGACGCAGCAGAACGTGGTGCAGAATGCGCGCGTCAGCGTCGCGACGCTCAAGCGCATCGAAGACGGTGGGATGGGTGTTTCGTTGGGCAGTTGGCTTGCTGCATTCCAGGCCGTCTCGATGCTGCAGCAACTGGCGGCACTGAGCGACCCGGTGGCGCAGGCCGTACTCGACGGCACGTCCGCAAAGCGCGGCGGTCGACGCCGCCCCTTCCCGAACGAGGATTACGACCACCTCGATAGCGACGCCTGACAGAGATGCCTTAAGGGCACGCGGTCAGAAGCGATACAGCGCGATCAGCGCGAGGTAATCGGTGTCGCGCTTGCCGGGGCCCTGCAGGATGAAGCCGCCGGCATCGACATGATCGTAGGCCGCGGTGAGGCGGAGGTGGCGGTTCACGTCCCACTCGCCGAATACCGAGCTGATGTCCGCGATGTCCCGGGCCATTGAAGGCGTGCCGCTGCGCTGCGGGGCGAATGCTCCGGTGTACGTGCCGTCGCCCGCGCTCTGGCGGCGAATGAAGAATTGCCGCAGCG
>CANGMU010000247.1 GCA_947454665.1 Pseudomonadota bacterium
GAAGGCGTGCGCCGCATCGGCAAGCTCATGATCCCGGGCATCGTCGGTTCGTCGATGGCGCAGATCAGCCTGTTGCTGGACACGCTGATCGCCTCGTTCCTGGCCACGGGCAGCATCGCCTGGCTGTATTACGCCGACCGCCTGATGGAATTTCCGCTGGGCGTGTTCAGCATCGCGCTCGCGACGGTGATCCTGCCGGGCCTGTCGGCGCACCATGCGTCGCAGTCCCGCGAGGCGTTCAGCCACACGCTGGACTGGGCGCTGCGGCTTACGGTGCTGCTGGCCGCGCCGGCTGCGGTGGGCCTGCTGTGCTTTGCCGGTCCGCTGACGGCCACTGTCTTCGGCTATGGCAAGTTCAACCTGCATGACATGCGCATGGCCAGCTTCGCGCTGATGGCCTATTCCTGGGGCCTGCTCGGCTTCTCGCTGGTGAAGGTGTTGGCGCCCGGTTATTACGCCCGACAGGACACGAAGGCCCCGGTGCGCATCGCGTTGACTGCGCTCGCGGTGACGATGGGTCTCAACGTGCTGGTCGTCTTCCCGGCGTCGCGCCTTGGGTTCCCGGCGCCGCATGTGCTGCTGGCCACCTCGACCTGCATCGGCGCCGCGATCAACACCACGCTGCTGTGGCGCGGCCTCACGAAGGCCGGGGTGTTCCAGCCGTCCAGCGGCTGGCCGCGTTTCCTGCTGCGCGTGATCGCGGCGAACCTCGCCATGGGCATCGTGCTCGTGCTGCTGGCCGGGCAGATCGAGGACTGGGCGGCCCTGCATGCCCTGGCCCGCGTCCTGCGCTGTGCGATCGGGATCGCCGCCGGTGCCGCCACGTATTTCGCCGTGTTGTATGCGACCGGCCTGCGTTATCGGCACCTGCGCTCGGGGCTATAATCGGTGGCTTCCATGATGCAGCTGGTCCGCCGTCTCGCGCCGCCGCGCGCCGCCCACCCGGGCTTCGTCGCGACGATCGGCGGCTATGACGGGCTGCATCGCGGCCACCAGGAGCTGCTGCGGCGGACGGTCACGCAGGCCGCCGAGCGGGGCCTCAAGAGCCTGATGCTGACCTTCGAGCCGCTGCCGCGGGAGTTCTTCGCCAAGGCCTCGCCGCCGGCGCGGATCACGAACCTGCGCGAGCGGGTGCGCTTCCTGTCGCGCACGGGTCTGGACGTGCTCTGCACGATGCACTTCACGGCGCGCCTGCGCGAGGTGGGGGCCGAGGACTTCGCCAGGATGCTGCAGCGGGGCGGCGTGAAGCGGCTCGTGATCGGGCATGATTTCAAGGCCGCGCGGAACGCCGAGGCGACCGCCGACTGGCTGGCAGCCGAGGGTCCGCGTTTCGGCTTCGACGTCGAGATCGTCGAGCCGGTGAAGGTCGCCGAGCATCGCGTGGGCAGCCGACTGGTGCGCGAGGCGCTCGCGGCAGGCCGGCTGGATCAGGCTGCCGAGATGCTGGGTCGTCCGTATGCGATGACCGGGCGCGTGCAGCGGGGCGCGCAGCTGGGCCGCCAGCTGGGCTATCCCACGGCGAACCTGCAGCTGTCCCGGCGCAAGACGCCGCTCGAGGGCATCTTCGCGATCCGCGTGCGCGGGATCCGCGACGATGCCGAAGGGCAGCGCGGGCTGCCGGGTGTCGCGAGCCTGGGCACGCGGCCCACCGTCAACGGCGTCGAGCCTTTGCTTGAAGCCCATGTGTTCGATTTCAACGGCGACCTCTATGGCCGCGAGATCGAAGTGGAGTTCGTCGCCAAGCTGCGCGACGAACTGCGTTTCGATTCCGTGGACGAGATGGTCGAGCAGATCCACCGCGATGCCGACGAGGCGCGCGCGGTGCTCCGGAGCAAGTAAGTGACCGATTACAAGACGACCGTGAACCTGCCGCAGACCGACTTCCCGATGAAGGCGGATCTGGCGCGCCGTGAAGGCGACATGCAGGCCTGGTGGGAACGCGAGGACATCTACGGCGCGCTGCGCCAGGTGGCCAAGGGCCGGCCGCGCTTCGTGCTGCACGATGGCCCGCCGTATGCCAACGGCGCCATCCACATCGGCCACGCCACGAACAAGATCCTCAAGGACATGATCGTGAAGTCGCGGTCGCTTGATGGTTATGACTCGCCCTACATCCCGGGCTGGGATTGCCACGGCCTGCCGATCGAGCTGCAGGTCGAGAAGAAGCACGGCCGCGTCGGCCAGAAGCTGGATGCGCGCGCCTTCCGCGCCGCCTGCCGCAGCTATGCGATGGAGCAGGTGAACCTGCAGCGCAAGGACTTCAAGCGCCTTGGCGTGTTCGGCGACTGGGATCGCCCTTACCTCACGATGGACCCGAAGTTCGAGGCGCAGCAGGTGCGCGCGCTCGGCAAGGTCATCCAGAACGGCCATCTCTACAAGGGCGCCAAGCCCGTGTACTGGTGCCTGGATTGCCGTTCGGCCCTGGCCGAAGCGGAAGTCGAGTACGAGGACAAGACCTCGCCCGCGATCGATGTTGCGTTCAAGGTGGCGGACCTCGCGGATTTTGCGAAGCGCATTGGTGTGGCGCAGGTGGCATCGCCCGCGTCGGTCGTGATCTGGACGACGACGCCCTGGACGCTGCCGGCCAACGAGGGCGTCTCGCTGCGCGGGGATTTCGATTACGTGCTGCTGGAGCTGGCCCGCGAGGGCGGCACCGAACACATCGTGTTGGCCGAGGGCCTGTCGGCATCCTGCCTCGCGCGTTATGGCGCCGAGGGCGCGTGCGAAGTGGCGCGCTTCAAGGGCGAGGCACTCGAGCACCTGAAGCTGGATCACCCGTTCCAGGCACGGCAGGTGCCGGTGATCCTCGGTGATCACGTCACGCTCGAGGCTGGCACCGGCTGCGTGCACACGGCGCCCGCGCATGGTCAGGACGACTACATCGTCGGCAGCCGCTATGGCTTGCCGGTCGTGAACCCGGTGGGCGGCGATGGCCGCTTCCTCGCTGACACGCCGATGGTCGGTGGCATGAAGCTCGATGAGGCGTCGAAGCTGCTCATCGAGACAATGCAGGCCAGCGGCCGGCTGCTCAAGCACGCCTCGCTCAACCACAGCTATCCGCATTGCTGGCGCCACAAGTCGCCGGTGATCTTCCGTGCCACGCCGCAGTGGTTCATCTCGATGGACCAGAACGGGCTGCGTGCCGGCGCGCTGCGCGACATCCCGGGCGTGCAGTGGATCCCGGCCTGGGGTCAGCAGCGCATCTATTCGATGATCGAAGGTCGCCCGGACTGGTGCATCTCGCGCCAGCGCACCTGGGGCGTGCCCATCACGCTGTTTGTGCA
>CANGMU010000248.1 GCA_947454665.1 Pseudomonadota bacterium
CATGACGTCGCCGTGCAGGGCAATGGCCGCGTGCGCGTGTCGGCGGCCAAGACCACGCCTTTCCAGACGACAAACCCGAAGGTCTTCGCGGGTGGTGACATGGTGCGCGGCTCGGATCTCGTGGTCACCGCTGTCTTCGAAGGCCGCGAGGCTGCGAAGGGCATCCTGTCCTACATCGGCGTGGAGGCCTGAGCATGGCTGAAGTGTTCACCAAGACGGCGGGTTGGCTCGACTGGTACAGCGGTCCGGCGAAGCCGACGTTCGTGCTGCCGGCCGGCGCCGTCGATGCGCACTGCCATGTGTTCGGCCCCGGTGCGGAGTTCCCCTTCGCACCGGAGCGCAAGTACACGCCCTGCGATGCCTCGAAGCAGCAGCTGTTCGCGCTGCGCGACCACCTGGGCTTCGCGCGCAACGTCGTCGTGCAGGCCACCTGCCATGGCGCGGACAATCGCGCGATGGTCGATGCCTGTCGTGCCTCGAACGGCAAGGCGCGTGGCGTGGCCACGGTGCGTCGTTCGATCACCGATGCCGAGCTGCTCGACCTGCACGCCGCGGGCGTGCGCGGCGTGCGCTTCAACTTCGTCAAGCGCCTCGTCGACTTCACGCCGAAGGACGAGCTGATGGAGATCGCCGGCCGCATCGCCAAGCTCGGCTGGCATGTCGTCATCTACTTCGAAGCCGTCGACCTGCCGGAGCTGTGGGATTTCTTCACCACGCTGCCGACGACGGTCGTCGTGGACCACATGGGTCGTCCGAACGTCGACCAGCCCATCGATGGCCCCGAGTTCTCGCTGTTCCTGAAGTTCATGCGCGAGCATCAGAACGTCTGGAGCAAGGTCAGCTGCCCGGAGCGCCTGAGCAAGACGGGCCCCAATGCGCTGAACGGCGAGCAGAACGCCTACCGCGACGTCGTGCCCTTCGCGCGCCGCGTGGTCGAGGAGTTCCCGGATCGCGTGCTCTGGGGCACGGACTGGCCGCACCCGAACCTCAAGGACCACATGCCGGACGACGGCTTGCTGGTCGATTTCATCCCGCACATCGCGCCGACCGCCGAGCTGCAGAAGAAGCTGCTGGTCGACAACCCGATGCGCCTGTACTGGCCCGAAGAGGTCGGCTGAGCCTAGAACAGTCGCCCGACGAGCGACCTGAACCAGCGGTTTGCCGGATCCGAGTGCTGGCGTCGATGCCAGTACTGACGGATCGTGATGCGCGGCAGCTTGAAGGGCGGCGAAAAGCAGCGCAGCTGCAGCGCCGGCGCGAAACTCGTGGCCAGTGCTTCTGGGACCGTGGCCACGAGGTCGCTCTGCGCCACGATCTGCGGCAGCCCTGAGTGATAGGGTGTTTCCACGCGCAGGATGCGCGTGACGCCCAGCTTTTCCAGTTGTTTGTCGATGAGCTGCTGGCTGCGCCCCGCAGACCGTACCGTCACGTGCTCCAGGCGGGCGAAACCGCGCAGGTCCAGGCTTGTGGCGATGCCCGGATGGTTCTGGCGCGCGATGCACATGAACCCGTGCGTGAAGAGCCGCTGCTGGAAGACATCCTGTCCCAGCCCCTTCGGGAAATAGCCCACAAGCAGGTCGATGCGGCCTGACTGCAGTGCAGTGCCGATTTCCGCCTCGGCCGGTACGACGATGCGCAGCGAAATGCCCGGCGCCTGGCGGCGGAGTTCGCGCAGCAAGGGCGGCAGCAAGACCATTTCGCCGATGTCCGACGTGGCCACCGTGAAGCAGCGATCGGAGGTCAGCGGATCGAAATCGGGCGCTGGCACGAGATCCGTTCGAATGCGGTACATCACCTCGTTCACGGCAGGCGCCATCCGCAGCGCGGCTTCCGTCGGCTGCAGTCCGTCGCGCGAACGGACGAAGAGGGGATCGCCGAAATGCGTCCTCAGCTTGCGCAAGGCATGGGAGAGGCCGGGCTGGCTCATGCCGAGCGCCATGGCAGCACGGCCTGCATGGCCGTGCTGCAGGAGTGCCTCCAGGACCGGCACCAGCTTCAGATCCAAGTCATTCATAAAATGAATAATGGTCATTCTTTTGATGGACTACCAGTCCTCCCCGGCGGGTGCGACAAGTGTCGGAGAAGAAAGGGGGAGTCCGCATGCCTTACCTGCGCCAGGCCTGGTACATGGCCGCGTGGTCGCGTGATGTCGCGGCGGGTACGCCGCTGGCAATTACGATGCTCGACGAGCCGCTGGTCCTCTACCGCAGGACGGACGGCGCTCCCGTCGTCCTTGAAGATCGCTGCTGCCATCGCCTGGCGCCGCTTTCCCTCGGGCGCGTCGAGGGTGATGACATCCGGTGCCTCTACCATGGGCTGAAGTTCGCACCGGACGGCGCCTGCTGCGAAATGCCGGGCGCATCGCGGCCACCTCGGGCGATGAAGGTCCGCGCTTTTCCGGTCATCGAACGTTACAGCGCGATCTTCGTCTGGATGGGCGATGCCGAGCGGGCGGACGCATCCCTGTTGCCGGACTTCGTGGGCGTCGAGGATCCGCGCTGGCGCATGCTGCCAGGCCGGATGGAATACGAAGCCGACTACACGCTGATCCAGGACAACCTGCTGGATCTTTCGCATGTCGCCTGGGTTCACCGCAATTCCTTCGGGCGCGGCGAGGCAGAGCGCAGTCGCGCCTGGGCGGAAGGCGAGTTGTCGATCCGCGAGTTGGCGCGAGGCGTCCGCGTGACGCGCTGGATGCCTGATTCCCCCACGCCGCTGCCGCAGGTTCCGATGGTCGGGCCGCGCTGCGACCGCTGGTCGAGCTTCGACTATCTCGCGCCTGGCTTTTTCCTGATGCGGGGCGCCGTATTCCCGGTAGGCAGCGTGCCGGAGCGCGGTGAGGATCCGCCGATGGACGCTGCGGTGTCGCGCTCGTTCACGGCGCAGGCTGTGACGCCGCTGACGCGTCGACGCACGGCCTACTATTTCTGCTTCGGACCGGCCGTGGAGGATCCGGGCGCGGAGAGGCTGCAGCATGCCTTCCGCGACCTGGCGCTGATGGCCTTCGAGGAGGACAAGACCCTGATCGAAAGGCAGCAGCAGGTCATCGACGCCGACCCGTCCCGGAAGATGGTTCTGTTCGATGTCGACCGGGCCCCTTCCCTGTATCGCAAGGTGCTCGAGCGCCTGCGCGCCAGCGAATGAACCGCATGTCATCCGAGCCGCTGGATACGCAGCCATTCGGTGCGCCACACCGGGTGCTGCTCGCGCTCTGCATGGCCATCATGGTCA
>CANGMU010000249.1 GCA_947454665.1 Pseudomonadota bacterium
ATCACGAGCAGCGACAGCGCGGTGATCTGTGTCGTGAAGGCCTTGGTCGAAGCAACGCCGATTTCCGGGCCCGCGCGCGTCAGCATGACCAGATCCGATTCACGGACCAGCGAGCTTTCGGGCACGTTGCAGATGGCGAGCGTGGCGAGGTATCCGCCCTGCTTCGCCAGCCGCAGCGCGGCCAGGGTGTCGGCGGTCTCGCCGGACTGGCTGATCGTCACGAACAGCGCGTTGCGCGGCACGACGGCGTTGCGATAGCGATATTCGCTAGCGATCTCGACCTGGCAGGGAATGCGGCAGATCTGCTCGATGAAATACTGCGCGACGACGCCGGAGTGATAGCTGGTGCCGCAGGCGACGATCCGCACATGCTCGATCTGCGGGAAGATCGTGGTGGCCTTGTGACCGAAGGCGGCTTCGAGCAGGCGGCCGTTGGCCACGCGCTCCTGCAGGGTGTTGGCCACGGCGCGCGGCTGCTCGTGGATCTCCTTGAGCATGAAGTGCGCGTACTGGCCTTTCTCGGCCGCATCGGCGGAGAGCTCGCTCTGGCGCACCTCGCGGTCGACAACGGTGCCTTCCGCGTCCAGCACCTTCATCGACTCGCGGCGGATCTCGGCGATGTCGCCCTCTTCGAGGAAGGCGAAGTGGCGCGTGACCGGCAGCAGGGCCGACACGTCCGACGCGACATAGTGGCCATCGTCCGCGATGCCGATGACGACCGGGCAGCCCATGCGGGCGAGGATCAGGCGATCCGGATCCGATTCGCTGAGCACGACCAGCGCATAGGCGCCTTCCAGTTCCGCGACGGTGGCGCGCACGGCCTTGAAGAGATCCTTGTGCACGCCCATGTGGTGGTGGATGCGATGCGCGATGACTTCGGTGTCCGTCTCGGACGTGAACTCATAGCCCTGCGCCTTGAGCTCGGCGCGCAGTTCGTCGTGGTTCTCGATGATGCCGTTGTGGACGATGGCCAGGCCATCGCGCGAGATGTGCGGGTGCGCATTGCGCTCGCTCGGCACGCCATGCGTGGCCCAGCGTGTGTGCGCGATGCCGACATGGCCGGCAAGCGGCTGCTCTGCCAGCGCCTCCTGCAGCATCTTCACCTTGCCGACGGTGCGCAGGCGCGACAGCGTCTGGTCATCACGGAGCACGGCGAGGCCCGCCGAGTCATACCCGCGGTATTCCAGCCTGCGCAGGCCCTCCATCAGGACGGGGACCACATCACGGCTGGCAACGGCGCCTACGATTCCACACATCGGTATTCGGTCTCCGCGTCTACTTCGTCTTCACCGGGCGTTTCCAGCCCGGGAGCGTCATCTGTTTGGCCCGCGCCAGCGTGAGCTGGTCGGCGGGCGCGTCCTTGGTCAGCGTCGTGCCGGCACCGATCGTGGCGCCCGCGCCAACGGTGACCGGGGCCACGAGCATCGAGCCGGAACCGATGAAGGCACCCGCCTCGATCACAGTGCGATGCTTGTTCACGCCGTCGTAATTGCAGGTGATGGTGCCCGCACCCACGTTGACGCCCGCGCCCACGCTGGCATCACCGAGATAGGTCAGGTGGTTGGCCTTCGCGCCGGCATCGAGCGTGCTGTTCTTCACTTCGACGTAATTGCCGACGTGCACGTCCGGGCCCAGTGTCGCACCAGGGCGCAGCCGCGCAAAGGGACCGATCTGGCAGCGCGGCCCGACGGTCGCCTTGTCAAAATTACAATGACTGAACACCTGCGTGTCCGCTTCGATGGTGACGTCGCGCAACACGCAATGCGGGCCGATGCGCACACGGTCACCCAGCACCACATTGCCTTCGAAGACGACATTCACATCGATGAACACATCGCGACCCACCGTGAGCACGCCGCGCTGATCAAAGCGGGCTGGATCAGCCAGCGTCGCGCCCGCGCGCATCGCCGCCTCCGCACACTGGCGGCGATACACACCTTCAAGGAAAGCCAGCTGCAGCCGATCGTTCACGCCCAGCACTTCGCTTTCGCTCGATGCCACGAGCGGCGCAACGGCCAGCCCATCGGCCACGGCCATGGCGATCACGTCGGTCAGGTAATACTCGCCCTGCGCGTTGTCGTTGCGCAGCGCGCCCAGGTAACGGCGCAGGTCGCCCGCGCGCATCGCCATCACGCCCGTGTTGCCTTCGCGCACGGCACGCTGTTCATCGGTCGCATCCTTGTGCTCGACGATCGCGCGCACGTTGCCCGCGACATCGCGCAGGATGCGGCCATAGCCGGTCGGGTCATCGAGCATCACGGTGAGCAAAGCCAACGGACCGTTGTGGGCAAGCTGCACCAGTTCACGCAGGGTGTCGGCACGCACCAGCGGCACGTCGCCATACAGCACGAGCAGCAGGTGATCGTCCGGCACCGCCGGCATGGCCTGCGCCATCGCATGGCCGGTGCCCTTCTGTTCGGCCTGCAGCGCCCAACCCAGCGACTCGTGGCGCATCGCGGCCTGCACCTGCTCGCCGCCGTGTCCATACACCACATGGATGGCGGCGGGCGAGAGCTCGCGGGCCGTGTCGATGACACGCTGGAGCAGCGGCTTGCCAGCCAGCGGCTGCAGGACCTTCGGCAGGTCCGAGCGCATGCGCTTGCCCTGGCCTGCGGCCAGGATGACGACACTCAGCGGGGGGTTGGCGTTCACATTCATGATCTGGTGACAGTATCAGGGGGTGATTATGTCAGTCGGGAAGTGGCTCACAGCTTGCGGTCAGAGCCGGCGGGTCATGACGTAATGCGGGCCGATGGGGACGATCTCGAACTCCTCGCCCTGTGCTGCAAAACCCATGCGCTCGTAGAAACCCAGCGCCGCCACGCGGGCGTTACACCAGAGTAGGTCGCCGCCCTGCGCACGGATGTGGCGGAAACAACCCTCAAGCAGCGCGCGTCCGTGGCCACCGCCCCGCACGGCAGGCACCGTGGCCATGCCGCGCAGGCGCCAGGCGCCGCCTTCTGCGCTGCCCCGCGAGTCGCTGCCAACCGGCATCGCTTCGCGACACACGGAGGCAATGCCAACCAGCTCGCCCCCGACGAACGCGCCCGCGTGCAGGGTGTCCGGCGCGTCATCACCGGCATAGACCAGCTTTTCCGGTGGATCGAAAGGTCGTAGCACCGCATGGCGCAGCTGCCGCACTTCAGCGGGCGTGATGGACCGCACGCACTCCGCGCTGCGACTCAAGGTGCGCGTCCGAGGATGTAGTCGTAATAGTCGCTGCCGCCA
>CANGMU010000250.1 GCA_947454665.1 Pseudomonadota bacterium
CACGCTGCGGTCTTCCAGCAGCACACTGGCGATGAACAGCCGGATTTCCGTTTCGAAATTCGAGCGCATCGCGGCGTTGAAGCCGCCATCCGTCGGCTCGACCTTGTCGAGTTCGTCGAGGTTCAGCCAAGCCAGGGCGAAGTTCTCGACGAGGTTCTTCGCGCGCGGATCCTTGAGCATGCGCGTGAGCTGCGCCTGCATCACCGCCGGATCGGAGAGCCGCTTCGAGGCCGCCAGGTCCTGCAGTTCCTTGTCGGGGCCCGTGCTCCACAGGAAGAAGGACAACCGCGACGCGAGTTCCAGGTCCGTGAGCAGTCGAGCGTCCTGCGTGCCGGTCGTCGTCGGCAGTGCACGGTAAAGGAAGTCCGGGCTCGACAGGACAGCGGTCACCAGTTCCGTGACGCCGGCGTTGAAGCCGCCGGCTTCCTTCCGGCCCAGGTCGTAGAGCTTCATCAGGCGCTGGACGTCCGTGTCGTTCGCCGGGCGTCGGAAAGCGCGCGTCGCGAGGTTGCGCGCGATGCGCTCCGCGCAGGGCCGCTCGTCGGCAGCAGATTTAGGCTGGCAGACGAAGATGCGCGCACGGCTGTCGCTCAGCGACACACCATGCGGCGCGAACGGGCCTTCGATCTCGATGGCCGTCTGCAGGATGGGCACGTCGGACACGCGACCCGGCCCGAAGCCACCGCCGGTGCCGCCGAATCCGGCGCCGACCGTGGCGTCATTGCTCAGCGCGCGCGAGCGCTCGACATAGGTCATGACCACGTCATGTCGGCCGGCCTTGACCTGGGCGATGCTCGCCACCTTGTCGAGGATGGCCTTGCGGCCGACCGGGCCGTCGCGATCCGCGAGGTCGAGGAACTCCGGCCCGCCGATCACCTTGCGCACGACTTCCACGCCGTCAACGAGGATCACCAGCGTAGCGGCCGTCTGGGCGCCACGCGGGTAGAGGCCCATGTCGATGAAGTCTTCTTCCGTGACGTTGAAGTGATATTCGCCATCGGCCGGGAACACATGCGTGAAGCGGATGCCGCCGCGGGGCATGCCGCCGCGCGTGCCGAGCGGGAAGTCCGTCGCGCTCGCCGTCGTGGCCGGTATGGTCACCTTGGCCATCTTCGGCAGGGTTTCGCCGACTGCGAGCCGGGCTGCGCGGCGGACGGCTGAGAGGTACTGCTCGGTGAAGGAGGGCGACACGGCCAGCGCATGCGCGATGTTGCTGAAGCCATCGACCTCGGCTTCCGTCGGCAGGTCCTGCCGCGCGTTGATGTCGATGCCGATGAGGTCACGCACCGATTCCGCGAACTCGACGCGGTTCAGGCGCTGCAGCGGCACATGCGCCACATGGCGGGTGCTGGATTTGGCTGCGCTGTCGAGCGAGCCTTCGAGATAGGCGACCATCGCATCGACGTCCGCCTGCGAAGGCTGCTTTTCACCGGCAGGGGGCATGAGGCGGCCACGCAGCTTGCCCACTGTCTTTTCCCAGACGTCCGAGGATTCGCCGGTCTTGGCCACGTCCAGCGTGTCCATGGCGACGCCACCGGCCCAGTCCGTGGTGTTGTGGCACTTGTAGCAGGCAGTTTCGATCAGCTGCTTGGCATGCTGCGCCGAATCAGCGCGCTGCTGGGCAACGGCCGGCAGGGCGGCAAGCAACAGCAAGGCCCCGGGCAGGCTGACTGCCTTCCGCCATTGACCGCTCGATCCTCTGCTGACGCCCATCGTTATTTCCCCGCCACCCTTTTTTGGGGTTTTTGTTTGGACCCCGAAGATAGAAGATCGTTCACCACCGCGTCCACGTCAGGATCTGGATTCTCCTGTTTTCGGGCAGGCTGCCGTAAAGTGTCCCGCAGCTGAAAAAGGGGGGGTGATGGCGGCAGAACCGATCACGGGCGCAATGAGCCTGATGCGCACGATGGCGGCATCGGGCATCGATGTCTGCTTTGCCAACCCCGGCACGTCCGAAATGCATTTCGTCGCGGCATTGAGTGCGTTGCCGCAGATCCGGCCGGTGCTGGGCCTGTTCGAAGGTGGCGTCACGGGCATGGCGGACGGTTATGCGCGGATCACAGGTCGACCCGCCATGACGCTGATGCACCTGGGTCCCGGCATCGGCCATGGCATCGCGAACCTGCACAACGCGCGGCGGGCCCGCAGCCCGATCGTCAATGTGGTGGGCGACCACGCGACGTACCACAAGCGCTGGGACAGCCCGCTGAAGTCCGATCTGGAAGGGATCGCAAGGCCCGTCTCGGATTGGCTGCGCATGGCGGATAGTTCAGATCGCTTGTCGGCCGATGGGGCGCAAGCCGTGGCAGCGGCCCGGACACGGCCCGGACAGATCGCCACGCTGGTCCTGCCCGCGGACATCGCCTGGGGCAGCACCATGGGACACAGTCCCCCGCTCCCCGTGCCCGCGGCGCTTCCGCCTGATGAGGCCAGACTGCGTGAGGTGGCCGACATCCTGCGCCGTGCGGGGGATCGCTCGGCCTTGCTGGTGCGTTCCGCGACAGCCGATCCGCGGGGCCTTCTGGCCTTGCGTCGGATCTGCACCTGCACCGGCGCACGACCCCTTACGGACATGGTTGCCGCCAGGCACCTGCGCGGCTCGGGCGTGTATCCCGTCACCCGCATTCCGTACCGTGCCGAAGGGGCCGTCGAGGTCCTGAAGGGGCTGTCCGATCTCGTGCTGGCCGGTGCGCCGCCACCGGTGGCGCCCTTTGCCTATCCGAACTACCCCAGCTGGCTGACGCCGGAGGGTGCAGCACTCACGACGCTCTGCGAGCCCGCGCAGGATGAGGTGGCTGTGCTCGAGGCCCTGGCGGACCTGCTCGGTGCACCCCGTGTTCTGCCTGCGATTTCCGCGGCTGTGTTGCCGGATCGGCCGGATGGTCCGCTGGATGCCGCCACGATCGGATGCGTGTTGGCGCGGTGGCTGCCAGAGGGCGCGATCCTGTCGGAAGAATCCATCAGCAATGCGCCGCCACTCCTGCAGGCCTTGTCACGGGCGGCGCCCCACCTGCACCTGACCAACACCGGCGGTGCGCTCGGACAAGGCATTCCGCTGGCGACGGGCGCGGCCGTCGCGGCCCCGGATCGCAAGGTCGTGAACGTTCAGGCGGATGGCAGTGCGATGTTTACCCTGCAGTCGCTGTGGACCCAGGCCCGCGAGCAGCTGGACGTGCTG
>CANGMU010000251.1 GCA_947454665.1 Pseudomonadota bacterium
ACCTGCCATGAGCCTGATCCGCAACGAAACCTGGACCCTTCTGAACCGCCTGAACCGGGACTTCAATGGCTTCCTGGCCGCCGCGGCGCCAGCCAGCGCGGTGGCCTTCATTCCACCCGTGGACGTACGCGAAGAAGTCGAACGCTTCGTCATCGAAGCTGATTTGCCGGGTGTTTCACCGGCTGATATCGACGTCACGGCCGAAAAGGGCGTGCTGACGATCAAGGGCGAGCGCAAGGCCGAAAAACGCGAGCAGGCGGCTGGCTACGAGCGCATCGAGCGCACGGCCGGCAGCTTCCTGCGCCGCTTCACCCTGCCAGAGAACGCGCAGGCCGATGCGATCCGCGCACGGGTCGCCCACGGCGTGCTGCAAGTGTCCATCCCCAAGCAGCCGGAAATCGCCGCGAAGCGCGTGGCGGTCGAGGCCGCCTGATCCATTACCATCTCGGGATGGAAATCCATCTCGTCGGCGGCGCGGTCCGGGACGCGTTGCTGGGTCGGCCGGTCAGGGAACGTGATTACGTCGTGACCGGCGCGACCGCGCAATCCTTGATCGACGCCGGCTACACGCCGGTGGGCCGGGATTTTCCGGTCTTCCTGCATCCCGACACGAAATCCGAATACGCGCTCGCCCGACGCGAGCGCAAGACGGGCTCCGGTTACCGGGGCTTCGTCACGGAATTCTCGCCCGACATCCCGCTGGAAGAAGACCTGCGCCGCCGTGACCTCACGGTCAACGCGATCGCCCAAAGCCCCGATGGCACGCTGATCGATCCTTACGGCGGCCGCGCGGACCTCGAAGCGCGCGTACTGCGCCATGTGTCCGACGCCTTCGTTGAAGATCCCGTGCGCATCCTGCGCGTGGCGCGTTTCGCCGCGCGCTTTGCGCCGCTGGGTTTCACCGTGCATGCGGACACGATGGGCCTGATGCGCCGGATGGTCGAAGACGGCGAAGCCAGTGCGCTTGTCGCCGAGCGCGTGTGGCAGGAAACCGCACGCGCATTGGGAGAGGAACGCCCGGACGTGTTCTTTCGCGTGCTGCGCGATTGCGGCGCCTTGGCCGTGATCTTTCCGGAGGTGGATGCGCTGTTCGGCGTGCCGCAGCCTGAAACCTGGCACCCGGAGATCGACACCGGCGAACATGTGCTTTTGTGCCTGCAGAGAGCGGCCGCGCTCGATGCATCGGAATCCGTGCGTTTCGCCGCGCTCGCGCATGACCTCGGCAAGGCGCTGACGCCACGCGCCGCCTGGCCACGCCACCATGGTCACGAGATGGCGGGGCTGGCAAAGGTCGACGCGCTCTGCACGCGCCTCAAGGTACCGACGGCGCACCGCGACCTCGCGCGCCTCGCCTGCCAGCACCACACCAACCTCCACCGCGCCTTCCAACTGCGAGCCGACACGCTGCTGGAATTGATGGAACGCTGCGATGCCTTCCGTCGGCCCGAACGTTTCGCGGAGCTGCTGCTGGCCTGCCAGATCGATGCACAGGGACGCACGGGCCTGCAGGACAAACCCTACCCGCAGCGGGACTACGTCGCGCGGGCGCGCGATGCCGCGGCAGAAGTCGTGCTGGATGACGAAGAGCGGGCCACGCTGCAGGGGCCGCAGATCGCGCAGCGACTGCGCGCCAAACGGCTGGCCGTCATCACGGCGCTGAAGGCCTCGGTCAGCCGATCAGGTCCGCCAGCAGCGTGACCGACCGCCGACGCGCCGCGTGGTCGAACATCGCGGTGGCGACGATCAATTCGTCCACGCCAGTCTTCGCGATGAAGGCCTCGAGCCCGCGCCGTACGGTATCGATCGATCCCACGAAGGAACAACCGAGGAAAGCCTCGACCTGCTGTTTCACTGGCGGAAACAATTCCGGCGGCTCATCCAGCGGCGGGCCCAGGCGACCGGGCTTGCCCGTCACAAGACCCACGATGACCTGCTGCAGTGACGTGAACAGTCGCTGCGCCTCGGCGTCGGTGTCCGCGACGACGACGTTCACGCCAGCCATGGCATAAGACTTCACGGACTGCGTCGAGGGCTGGAAGAACTGCCGATAGACGCGCAACGCGTCGTGCAGCGCCGCCGGCGCGAAGTGCGAGGCGAAGGCATAGGGCAGGCCCAGGTGCGCAGCGAGCTGCGCGCCGAAGAGGCTCGACCCGAGGATCCACAGCGGCACGCGCGTGTCGGCGCCGGGTATCGCGCGGATGCGTTGGCCCGGCTGGACCGGCCCCAGCAGACCCTGCAGTTCGACCACGTCGTCAGGAAATCTTTCAGACGCCTGCGGATCACGGCGCAGGGCGCGCCAGGTCAGGCCATCGGTGCCGGGTGCGCGACCGAGTCCGAGGTCCACGCGACCGGGATACAGCGACTCCAGCGTGCCGAACTGTTCGGCGATCACCAGCGGTGAATGGTTCGGCAGCATGATGCCGCCGGCACCGACACGGATCCGCTGTGTGCCCGCCAGCACCTGGCCGATGACGACGGATGTCGCCGCGCTGGCGATGCCCGGCATGTTGTGGTGCTCGGCCAGCCAATAGCGCGTATAGCCCAGCGAGTCCGCGAGCTGGGCGAGGTCCAGCGTGTTGCGCAGTGACTGGCCGATATCGCTGCCCTGCGGGACGTGTGCGAGATCGAGGATCGATAGTTTCACAGTCGCTCCGTGAGGTCCTGTGCCAGCAAGCCGGCCAGCGGCGCATCCCAGCCGCGCCCGAGCGCCAGCACCTTGAAGGCTTCGCCCATGTTCTCCGGCATCACGAGCTGGCGCGCCTCGCCCGCCAGCCGCGTGCGCACCACGCCTTCCGGTGCCGCCATCACCATCGACTCGAGCCCATTGCCGAGCAGGAAGGCCGCCTGTGTCGTGAAGCCCAGCACCTCCAGACCGCAGGCATCGGCCGCCTCGGCGACACGCGTGAAATCAACCCAGGCCGTGAGGTCCTCAAGGCCCGGGTGCGCGAAGGGATCGTCATGCGCCTGCTGCCGGTAATGACAGCGCAGCGTGCCCGTCACGCGCGCCGGATGGTAATACTGCGCGCGCGGCAGGCCGTAATCGATGAACAGCGCGATGCCCTGCGTCAGGTGCGCCGTGATCTCGGCCACCCAGGGTCCGGCGCGCCGGCACATTTCAGACACGTAGCCGGCTTCCGGCGGATCACGCAGGTCGGCGAGCACGCGATGCAC
>CANGMU010000252.1 GCA_947454665.1 Pseudomonadota bacterium
AGGACCACGCGCTGGGCAAGTCGGGCGGACAGGGGCGAGGCGGGCAGGGCGTCAGTGTCTATCCAACCACTGCCAAGCTGATCGACGAATTGATCGCCGCACAGTCGGCAACGTCCGCACAGGGCAAGGTCGCGGCGCTAGACTAGCGCGCCTCTTCAACGGGAGATTTGGGGATGTCGGAAAAACGCCTGGTTTGGGATCTGCCGCTGCGAGCCTTCCACTGGCTGCTGTTCCTCAGCATCGTGGGCCTGTGGGTGACGGGCAAGTCCGATGCGGACTACATGGACTGGCTCACGAAGCATTTCGACATCACCTGGATGGAGTGGCACTTCCGCATCGGCTATTTCGTCATCGGCCTGCTGTTGTTCCGCATCATCTGGGGCTTCATCGGTCCCAAGCACGCGCGCTTCGTGAACTTCGTTCCGGGTCCGGTCAAATTTTTCAGCTATCTCGGTGGCGTGTTCAAACGCGACTCGAAACCCGCCATCGGCCACAACCCGATGGGTGCCGTGATGGTGCTGGTGCTGCTCGCGTCGGTGGGCCTGCAGGCCTTCACAGGCCTGTTCACCTCGGACGACATCGTCTGGGCTGGCCCCTACAACAGCGCCGTGAACTCGGCCCTGGCCGACAAGATGGGCGCGATCCACCACGAGAATTACGAAATCCTGCTCGTGCTCGTCGGCGTGCATATCGCCGCGATCCTCTACTACGCGATCTGGAAGCGTCAGCGACTTGTGCCTGCGATGGTTACCGGCAAGAAGCCCGCCGAGGAAGTGCCTGCGAGCGAAGCCATCCCGGGTTCGCAGTTGCTGAAGGCGCTGATCGTCGCGCTGCTGTGCGTGGGTGCCGTGACGGTACTGGTGAAAAAGGCGCCGGCACCGCCAGTGGCGTCGTTCGACTGACCGTCGACGGTCGACGCTGCAAATGAAAAGGGGCCCATCGGGCCCCTTTTCACAGGTCGGTCTTGCGACCGACGCCGAACGATCTGCTTTCGCCGATCAGTTCTTCACGCGGTACGAGTCATGGCAGCTGCCGCAGGCCTTGCCGACGGCGCCGGCAGCCTTGATCGTGGCAGCCTTGTCGCCCGTCTTGGCCACAGTCGCCAGTTCGGTCGCAGCCTTCACGAGGTCATCGGCCTTGGCCTTGAAATCGGCCTGGCTGTTCCAGATGCCGTCCAGGGCCGTCGTCTTGATGCTGGTGAACTTGCGCGTGTCGTTCGTGAACAGCTCCGGCGCGATGCCGCCCAGCGCCACGAGACGGTTGCCCGCCTTCTCCGCGACAGCCGCGTCGAAGGGAACCTGATTGCGCATCATGCCGCCGACCGGTCCGAAGACCGCGCTCATGACCTTGAACAGGCCCTGACGCGTTTCGATCGCCGACTTGGCAAGATCTTCCGGCGACTTCTGCGGCGGCTCGGCCGCGTGCGCCATGGCCACCGACAGGGCGGCGGTCAGGCCGATGCTGATCAATCGCTTCATTCTTAATTCCCCCGGTTACGAGCTCGAAAAAAATGGTTCGGGACCACCCCGAATTCCGCACGGAGTCTAGCAGATGCCATGTGACGATCGTGCGCTCCCCTGGCTTGCCGGAAGCTGAATGAACTGCGGTATGTTGTAGTTGCCGCTGCAACGGCTTTACGAGGACATCCCAATGAACCCTTTTCCCACCCGTTGGCACGCCAACACGTTTCATGGGCTGCTGCTCGGTCTGGCGCTTGCCGCTCAGACCGCTGCAACTGCAGCGACATTACCGGACGAGATCCGGATCCCCGGCAGCGGCATCTTCCCGGAGAGCCTGACCTCGACGAAAGACGGCCGTGTCTTCATCGGCAGCGTCGGCAAGGGTGTGGTGTACCACGCCGCGCCCGGGGCCGACAGCGCCGAGGTTTTCATTCCCGCCGGCACCGCGGGCCTGCTGCAGGTCTTTGGCGTCTATGCCGACGAGAAGCAGCGGACGCTGTGGGTCTGCAGCAACCAGGTCAACACGCCGCCCGGTCAGCCGCAGCCGGCGTCCGCGCTGCATGCCTTCGATCTCAAGAACGGCGCGCCGAAGGGCCGTTATGAATTCCCGAAGGGCGGCATGTGCAACGACATCGTTGCCGCGGCCGATGGGACGGTCTATGCGACCGACACACCGGGCATGCAGGTAATGCGCCTCAAGAAGGGCGCGAAGTCACTGGAGGTCTGGGCGGGCAACGGGGCCTTCGGCCCTGTCGGTGGCGTGCTGGACGGCATCACGCTCGTCGACAAGCGGGTCATCGTGAACGCCCTGATGACCAGCAAGCTGTTCGCCATCGACGTGGCGAAGGACGGCAGCGCGGGCGCCATCGCCGAGCTGAAGCTCACGCGCCAGGTCCTGCGGCCGGACGGCATGCGTGCCCTCGACAAGGACAGCTTCCTGTCTACCGACGGAACCGGGAAAGTCGTGCGCGTCACGCTGTTCGAGAACATCGGCAGCGTGCACACGGTGAAGGATGGCTTCGACGGCATCGTGTCCGTGACCCCTGTCGGCAAGCAGGCGTATGCGCTGGAAGGGCAGTTGGGTGCCCTGATGCGTGCGCCGAATGGCCCGCCGGCGCCGCCGGAGCGGCCTTACAAGGCGACGCGTATCGCGCTGGAGTGACGGCCCCTGCAGGGAAGGGGCTTGCGCCGGCGGTCAGCCGGCGCGACCCAGCACCGATGCCGTGGCGATGAGTTCCTCGAGCAGGGCGAGCGAGGCACTGCCGGGCAAGTTGAAGGGGTCGAGCACGGGCTTTGCGGCGTATTTCAAGAGCAGCGAAGGGTTCACCTTGGCGATGTTGACCTGGCCCATGGTCCAGCCCCCGAAGCGGCGCTCGCCGATCTCCTCGAACTTCAGCAGGCGCACATGCTCATGGCGTTCGTCGCGCACGATGGCGTTGAAGGTCTCGCAGACCTCGTCGCGGTCGCCCTCCAGCACCTGCAGGAAAATGTTGTCGCTGTAACAGAGGACACCCGTGATGCCGCGCTCCGGGTTCTTGCGTCGGCATTGCGCAAGGATCGATTCAACCACGGTCGCGCTGGGGGCCTGGGTTGCGCGGCTGGCGTAAAGCAGTCTGACGAGCATCCCGGCATCACTCCTTCAAGTTGATCAGCGACAGGAATTCCCGTCGCAAGGGCGCGTTCTTCAGGAAGGAGCCGCGCATCACG
>CANGMU010000253.1 GCA_947454665.1 Pseudomonadota bacterium
CGGTGGATTACCACAAGTCGCTGCCTTTCCTGACCGTGAACAAGCAGCTGGCGCCTGGCCTGGCGGCTTATGCCCAGTTCGCCCAGGGTTACCAGATCCCGGACCTCAAGTCCTTCTACATCCTGGATCCCACCAAGAACAGTTCGGATCCGCAGACCTCGACGAACTACCAGGTCGGTGTGATCGGCAAGTCGCCGCGTCTGACCTGGGACGTCGACCTCTACCGGATCGACTTCAAGAACAAGTACGTGTCCAACGGCAAGACCGGCACCGATGCCGCCTACGTCAACATCGGTGGTGCGACCTATGAGGGGCTCGAAGGCCAGGCGACTTTCGTGCTGGGTGGGGGCGTGGCGGTCTACGCCAATGGCTCGATCAACAAGGCCGAAGCGAAGGACACGGGCAAGCAGATCTCGGGTGCGCCGGAAATGACCGCGGGTCTGGGCCTGCTGTGGCAGCGGGGTCCCTGGTCCACGTCGCTGATCTACAAGCGCACGGGAACGACGCCCCAGATCGAGTATTCGAGCAGCCCCTCGACCTACGACGGCTACAAGATCGCGGCGCGTGACAACACGGACCTGGGCGTGACCTACACGCTGGAAAACCTGCGTGTCGCCAAGTCCGTGAAGCTGCAGTGGAACGTCTTCAACCTGATGGACCGCGACAGCGTGACGTCCATCTCGACCGGCAGCACTGCCGCGGGCGACCAGTACCTGTCCCAGGCGCCGCGCAGCATGCAGTTCTCGGTCAAGGCGACCTTCTGATGGCGACGTCGGACATCAGCGCTCGGGTGGGGTCGCTCGTCCTGGGGTTCGGTTTGCTCGGCGGTGGCGGACTGGCCACGGCCGGGCAGCCGGTCACGTCCTCATCCGACCAGCAATCGGAAGCCGGTGCGGTGCATGCGGACATCACCCGGTATGTCCTGCAGGCGGACGGCAAGCTCTACCTGCCGATGTCCGGCCGCAAGAAGGGCTTGTTCCCAGACGTCGGGTCGGGCCTGACCTTCAAGGGCCGCGGCAAGGGTTACCTCGAGTTCTACGGGATCACCGACCGCGGCGCGAATTCCGATGGCCCGGGCCAGGTGGTCAATCCTGCCGGTGCTGGCAGCAAGTTCTTTCCGGTGCCGGAGTTCCATCCGTCCTACGGACTCATCCGCGTGACGGAGCAGTCTGCGACGTTGCTGGATCTGCATCCCCTGAAGGATGCGCAGGGTCGCAGCCCGACCGGGCTGCCGCCGCCGGGCCGTGGCAAGGGGCCCGTCGAGGAGGTCCCGCTGACGGGCGACATGCATTTTGATTCGCAGCGTGCGCCCTTCGATGAGCTGGGCCTCGATGCGGAAGCCGTCGTCTGGGACGCTGCGCGCAAGGCCTTGTGGGTGTCCGACGAATACGGTCCCTATGTCCTCAAGGTGGAGCCCAGTTCGGGCCGCATCCTGGAATGGCTGCGTCCGGGCCCTGGTCCCCGCGATCTGCCGCAGATCCTTGCATCGCGTCGTTCCAATCGCGGTCTGGAGAATCTGGCGCTGGTGACGAAAACCGGTCACCTGCATGGGGCACTGCAGAGTCCGATCGACCCGCTGGACGCCAACGGCAAATCGCTGCAGGCGACACCGCCGGGTGGCAAGCCGGTGGATATCAAGCACGCGGCGAAATTCATCCGCTGGATCGACTACGACCCGACGACCGGCCGCAGCCTGCTGTTTGCTTATCCGGTTGACGGCAGCCTCTATGACAAGGGCCGTACCGGTGCCGCGAAGCTCGGTGATGTGACGTCGCTGGGCGGTGGGCGCTTCCTGGTGATCGAGCAGGGCGCGGGGGCCGGTGACGGACACACGAAGAACGGGCTGATGCTGGTCGAGTTCCCCGCCGACGCGACGGACATCACGTCGCTGGGTGCCGACCTTGAAGCCAGCAGCATTACCGGAACGCCGGTCAATGCTGCCGATTTCTCGAAGGTCGTCCCGCTGCGCAAGACGAAGCTCTTCGACCTTAATGCCGCGGGATGGGATGCGGAGAAGGCCGAAGGCATCGCGCTGGTGGACGCGCACACGATCGCCCTGATCAACGACAACGATTTCGGGATCCGGACGGCGTTGTTCGATGCGCAGGGCAAGGAAGTCGAAGGCAGTGTCGGTGACTGCACGCTGGATGCGACCGAGGCCCGGCTGACTTCGTGCGCGGCAAAGTCCGCGACATCGGCACGGGTCGTTCAGGCCAAGGGTCCGGGCACCGATGTCGAGTTCTGGTTGATCCGCTTCGATCGCGACCTGACGAAGCCCTGATCGTCGGGGGCAACGGGCAACAGGGCGGTTATTTCGTCCCTGTTGCCAGCGACTTGTTGGCTTCGCTGCGCAGGTAGTGGCGCAGGGCCAGCAACTGCGGTTCCCCGAGTTCGCCATACGCCGGCATGCCGGTCGCCACCATCGATCCCTTGCGCACTACCTGCTCGAAGGCCACGGCCGAGTTCGCGAGGGTCGAGGCGCGCAGGTCCGGTGCAGAGCCGAGCGACACGGCATCCGCGCCGTGGCAGGGCATGCAGTTGTAGTAAACGATCGCGCCTTCGGCGGCGAGTTTGGCGTCCACCTTGAACGACGCATCGATCAGCGGCTTCTCGGCCTGCGGCGCGACGATCGGCAGACGGGCACGGCCGTCCAGTTCAAACGTGACGAGCTGCGGACGGTGCAGGCGATAGTTCCAGCCGTAGCGGTTCGCACCCTCGAGCTGCATGAGCGAGCCGGCCGGCGGCGCGGCGATCACGCTGACGTACTGACGGTCGCCGACGCTGTAGCTGATCGGTGCGCTGAGCACGGCATTGCCCAGCTGCCAGCTCCACACTTTCTTGCCGCTCGTCGCGTCATAGGCATTGAGCGTGCCGTCTATCTGCCCCTGGAACACGAGGCCGCCAGCCGTTGCCAGCGTGCCGCCATTCCAGGGCGCGGGCGTCGGCACCCGCCAGGCTTCGCGCTGCTTCACGGGATCCCAGGCCAGCAGCGTCGAGACGGCCGTGTTGGGCATGTCGGGCCCGTAGTTCGGCCCGAGTGCGCTGTTGAACTGGCCCGGAGCGTGACGCCAGCTGCGGGAATCGACGCCGGCATCGCTGTAGACGCCGCCGGAGTCCATCGCCGGGATGTAGGCCAGCCCCGTCTTCGGGCTGAAGGC
>CANGMU010000254.1 GCA_947454665.1 Pseudomonadota bacterium
GATGAACACCGTTCGCGCTGGCATCAAGGGTCGCGTCACGGAGATCGTGGCGAGCGATGGCGGGCTCGTCGAGTTCGGCGAGACGCTGATCCGCGTGGTCCCCGAGGCCTGAGGCTCACGTGGCGATCCGCAAGGTCTTCATCGCGAACCGCGGCGAAATTGCGGTCCGCATCATCCGGACCTGCAAGGCGCTGGGCCTTGAAACCGTGCTTGCGGTGTCGGCGGCGGATCGCGACAGCCTTGGTGCACGCCGGGCGGACCGCACGGTCTGCGTGGGTCCGCCGCGCTCGACCGACAGCTATCTCAAGATCGAGACCATCGTGCATGCGGCGCTGGCCACCGGCGCGGATGCGGTGCATCCGGGCTATGGCTTCCTGTCTGAGCGTGCGCCCTTCGCGCGGCTCTGCGAGGAGCACGGTCTCGTCTTCATCGGCCCGACGCCTGCGCAGATCGAAGCCGTCGGCGACAAGCTGCGTGCGCGCCACGAAGCCATCGCGGCCGATGTGCCCGTGGTGCCCGGCGCCGAAGTGAACTCGGTGCAGGAAGCCGTCGAGGCGGCTGCCCGCATCGGTACGCCTTTGCTCGTGAAGGCTGTCGGTGGTGGCGGCGGTCGCGGGATGAAGCGCGTCGACGTGCTCGGCGACGTGCCGCATGCGGTCGAGCTGGCGTCGGCCGAAGCGGCCGCGGCCTTCGGCGATCCGCGTGTCTATCTCGAGCGCTATGTCTCCAGCGGTCGGCACGTGGAGTTGCAGGTGCTGGGTGATGGTCACGGTGAAGTGATCCACCTGGGCGAGCGCGATTGCTCCGTGCAGCGCCGATACCAGAAACTCATCGAGGAAACGCCCGCCGTGGGTCTGTCGCAGCGGTTGCTCGATGACCTGCGCGAAGCGGGCGTGCGCTTCGCGAAGCGCCTGAAATATCGTGGCGCGGGCACGGTCGAGTTCCTCGTCGACTGCGAGCGGGACTGCTTTTACTTCCTCGAGATGAATTCCCGCATCCAGGTCGAACACCCGGTCACCGAGATGGTGACGGGCTTCGACCTGGTCGCCGAACAGATCGCCATCGCCAATGGTGAAGGCCTGCGCATGCGTCAGTCCGACGTGGCGCTGCTCGGCCACGCCATCGAGTGCCGCATCAACGCGGAAGATCCGGCGCAGGATTTCCGTCCCAGCCCGGGCCTGGTCAGCGTCGCCGAATGGCCGACGGGCGAGGGCGTGCGCGTGGACACCTATATCCAGGGCGGCTCCCGCGTTCCGCCGTTCTATGACTCGCTCATGGGCAAGCTCATCGTGCACGGCAGCGACCGTCACGCCGCGCTCGCACGGCTCGAGCAGGCACTTGCCGCGACGCGCATCGACGGCGTCGCCACCAATATCGACTTCCACCGCAAGGTGCTCGGCAATGCCGAGTTCCGGATGGGCGGCGTCGACACCGGCTTCGTCACCAGGATCTGAACCATGGCCCGCATCCAGCTCGTCGAAACCTCGCTGCGCGATGGCAACCAGAGCCTCTGGGGCGCCATGGGCGTCACGACCGCGAACAACCTGGCCATCGCGCCGGTGATGGACCGCGTCGGCTTCAAGGCCATCGACTACACGACCTCCACGCACATGGGCGTGGCCGTGCGGTACAAGCGCGAAGACCCCTGGGAGCGCATCCGCCTGATGGCCGAGGCGATGCCCAACACGCCGCTGCAGTTCATGTCGACCGGCTTCCGCTTCATCAGCTGGGAGACGGCGAGCCCCGAGTTCATGTCGCTCGCATTCCGCACGCTGGTGAACAACGGCATCCGTCGCTTCTGCCTCGCGGATCCGATGAACGACGCGGATGCCAACATCGTCTGTGCGCGCATGGCCAAGGCAGCGGGCGGCGATTACGTCATTGCGGCGCTGGTCTTCACGCTGAGTCCCATCCACGACGACGCGCACTACATCGAGTGCGCGCGCAAGCTGGCCGCCTGTCCGGACATCGACGCCGTCTACATCAAGGATCCGGGCGGCCTGCTCACGCCGCAGCGCGCGGCCACGCTCATCCCGGCGATCCGCGCGGTGATCGGCACGCTACCCTTCGAACTGCATGCCCACTGCACGATCGGTCTCGCGGACCTGGTCTATTCGGAAGCGCCGTCGCTGGGCGTGGATGCGCTGCAGGTGGCCTCCGGTGCGGCATCGGAAGGCACGTCGAACCCCTCATCGGCACGCGTGATTTCCAACGTGCGTGCGATGGGTCACACCGTGGACATCGACGATGCGGCGCTGGCCGAAGTGCAGGATTACTTCACGCGGCTGGCCGTCGCGGAAGGCTATGCGCAGGGTAAGCCGATGGGCTTCGACGCCGCGTATTTCCACCACCAGCTGCCGGGCGGCATGATCGGCACGATGCGCCGCCAGCTGGGCGAGATGCGCCAACCGCACCTCGAGGCGGCGATCATCGAAGAGATGGGTCGCGTCCGGCAGGAGCTCGGCTGGCCCATCGTCATGACGCCGTTCGCGCAGATGCTGCAGACGCAGGCCTTCATCAACGTGACCGGCAAGGAACGCTATTCCACCGTGCCGGACGAGATCATCCGTTTCGCCCTCGGCCGCTTCGGGCGACCGAACGTGCCGATCGATCCGAACGTGATGGACCGCATCGAGGCCCTGCCGCGCACGAAGGAACTGCGCGCGGAGGCCGACATGGCGCCGCTGTCTGAACTGCGCCAACGCATCGGCACGCAGTATTCGGACGAAGAGTTCCTGCTGCGCGCGACGATGCCGGCGAATCTGGTGGATGCCATGCGTGCCGCAGGGCCCGCCGTGCGTCACTACAACCCGGACAGTCGCCCGGTTCTCGACCTGGTCCGGCAACTCACGGCGCGCCGCGATGTCTCGCAGGTCGCTATCGAGAAGGACGGCTTCAAGCTCGCGCTGCGCCGTTACGCAGGCTGACCGCGTGGCACCGTCCTTGATCGCTGGGCCGACGCCCGAGCTGCTCGCGCGCGTGCGCGGCTTCCTATTCGACCTCGATGGCACGCTGCTGCTCAGCGACCGTGCGTTGGGTGGCTATGAGGTGTTGCCGGGTGCCATCGAGCTGCTGACTCATCTTACCGAATCTCAGGTGCCTTTCGTCGTGCTGACCAATGGCAGTGCGTATCCGCCTGCACA
>CANGMU010000255.1 GCA_947454665.1 Pseudomonadota bacterium
ACTGCTCAGCGCAAGGCCCATCTCGCGGTTCGCCTGCTGCAGCGAAGCGGCATCACGGCTGACGGTCTTCAAGGGGCGCGGCGAATGGTGGACAAAAAGCCGGTCCGAATCGGCCACGTCCAACAGGACGGCTTCGGTCATCCGATCGTGGAGCACGGCGCCCAGCGCACGAAGGCGATCAGCCGACAGGCTGCCGTCCAGTTCGAGCCGGTAGGCAGTGCCCCGTTCGATGCGGCGGATCGCAGCCAGGCCACAGACCTGCGCGATGTCGGTCGCCTTCGTGGACCAAGGCGACGTCGTACCGGGACGGGGCACGACGAGCAGCAGCGCACCGGAGGCCTCGGGGGCGTCATCGTGGCGCGGACCGTAGGTCAGCAGCGCCTGGAGGACCGACTGCTGCGCGTCATCAAGCGCGCCCTGCGTCTCGACCAGGTGCAGATACCGGGCATCCAGGGCGCGAACGGCGGGTTCAAGCGTCTGGAGCTGCGCCAGAAGCTTCGCAAGGCGGAAATCGGATGCGGCCGGGCCGCCGGGGATATGGAGCATGTCGATCGCTTTCACGGCTTGCTGCCGGGGTCACCCGCCGACGGTGCGTAGACCGGCGTCGGGAACGGTGTGACGTTGCCTTCGTACTGGGAGATCTTGCTGACGCCGCGCTGGCTCACTTCGTCGATGCGGAGCACGGAGTGCATGGGCAGGAAGCTGCGCTTCACGCCTTCGAACTCGGTCTTGACCCGTTCTTCGGTCGGATCGACCACGATGCCGCCGCGTTCGCCGAAGACCAGCTCCTCCACCTCGACGAAGCCGAAGAGGCTGCCGTGGCTGACCTTGCGGGCATAGATCTCATAGACCTTGCCCTGGTTCAGGAACAGGACCTTGTAAACGTGCGGTGCGGCCATGAGCGTATTATACCGGCCCATGGCCCTGCGCTTGCAGATCATCAGCGATCACGCCCGTCTGCTCGGGGAGCACGGCACGGTCGTATTCGGCCCGCGTGGCGGTCGCATTGGCCGTGCGCCCGACAACGACTGGGCCCTGCCGGATCCGAGCCGCTTCCTGTCGGCCCACCACGCGACGATCCACGCAGCCGGGGACGCCTTCGAGGTCGAGGACACCAGCCGAAACGGCATCTATGCCAACGGATCGGAGCAGCCGATCGGGCACGGTCAGCGACGCCGACTGGAAGACGGGGACGTGCTTCGCTTTGGGGAATACCGCATCCGCGTCCACGTCGACCCGATCGAGGTCCATGGCAGCCTGTCCGAGGCGCTGGTGGCCGTGGACAGGGTGGAACCCGTGCGACGGAGCGGTGAGTCGCTTGCTCGGCCGCCCAGCGTCGCGACAGCGCTTCCAGAAGATTCCGCCGCCAACGTCGATACCGAAGGGAGCAGCCGCCTGTTCGCGGCCCTGGACATGCGATCGGGCCTGCAGGCCTTCTGTCGCGGCGCGGGGATCGAGGTCGACCAGTTGCCGCACGACGCGGACCTGCGGGTTCTGCTCCTGGCCGGGCAACTGCTGCGCGAATCGATGCTGGGCCTGCAGCAGTGGGTCCGCGCTCAAAGGGAATTCCAGCGGCAGCTCGGGACCCAGGTGCCCGTCACCTCGATCGCAGGACCGGCCCCGGATTCAGCGAGCCCGGCCGACTACCTCACGACCTTGTTGAAAGGTGAACTGGATGGCGAGCTCGACGCCGTCCAGGTGCTCCGCGCTTTCTTCGATGCGGGCCAGCGGCACGAGGCCGCGCTGCCGACGACACTCCGCGTCGCCCTGCTCGCCTTCCTGAACCACCTCGATCCGGCTGGCTTCGAAGAACGGGCCACCGCGCGCGGCGACGTGGACCAGGCCTGGTCGCTGTACGTAGAGCTGTTCCGGAACATCCGGCAGACGGCCCGGGGCGACCTGCCGCGCCTGTATTCAGAAGCCCTCGCGCAGGCCTACGGCAAGCCGTCCTGACGCCGCGTCAGGGAGATGCGCCAGTCTGACCGGGCTGCACCGTTTACGCCCTCGCCATCCAGAGCCCGCGCCCCTTTCGCACCAATAGGCCGCAAGTTGCTTGAGATGCGTGCCAGCTTGGTGCACCACCGCTGTTGAGCGCCATGGCGACCCGTCGAGGCCGCTGCCCCAGCTTGGTACGCGGTTTGCAAAACCCTGCACGTTTGCCGTGCACGGAGTTTTCATGACGACACAGATGACGGACTCCCCCACGCCCTTGTGGGAGGAGTCGATCCTGGGCGGAGCCCATTGGTCCGGCGTGCTGCGTCGGGGCGCCACGCTGCGCCTGACGGCGCTGGGTGACGACGCCAACGTCGCGGCCCTCTTCTACAGTCGCGAGCAGCCGCTCGAACGCTACAACATGGCAGACACGCTGAAGGCCCAGCACACGGCAATGCTGACGACGGGTTGCGTGGCCTATACCGACATGGGCCGCATCCTGTTCGGAATCACCGCGGACCGTTGCGGCTGGCACGACCCGCTGTGCGGCCTGACGGACGATGCCCTGATCGAGGCGCGTTATGGGGTAACCCGCTTCCAGGAAGAGCGCAATGCGCGCTTCGTGAGCGGCCGGACTGCGATGCTGGTCGAACTTGGCAAGCACGGGCTCGGCGAGCGGGACCTCGTCGCCAATATCAACTTCTTCAGCAAGGTCACGGTCGACGAGTCGGGCGCGCTGCGGCGTCAGGCCGGACACGCCCGGAACGGCGATTACATCGACCTGCGCTTCGAGATGGACACGATCGTCGTGCTGCATGCAGGCCCCCATCCGCTGGACGAGCGCCCGCGGCATGACCCTCCGGCCGTGCAGCTGGCTGCCTTCAAGTCCCTGCCGCTTGCCGCCGACGATGCCTGTCTCACGCGCTGCCCTGAAAACGCGCGCGGCTATCGCAACACCCGGATGCATTTCCTGCCATGAGCAACGCCACGCACCCTTCCCTCGACACGGTCATTCCTGCCGGCGAACCCTGGATGGGCATCGTCCGGCGCGGACAGCTCTTCCGGATCGTCGACCTCAACGGCAACCAAGCCGTCGACACGTTGTTCTACAACGCCGCCGACACCCACGAACACTACAGCGCACAGGACACGATCCAGGCCCAGCGTGGCATTTACCTCACGACAGGCAGCCGCCTGCTGTCCA
>CANGMU010000256.1 GCA_947454665.1 Pseudomonadota bacterium
CTTGAGAACGACGTTGCGCTCCATCGGGGTCCTGCTTTTCGGCCTGTTTCTGGCGTGTTTCGCGGCGCAGCCTGCCTGCGCGGCAAGCGGCACAATACTGGTCTTTGGTGACAGCCTGAGTGCAGCCTACGGGCTTGAAGCCCGGCAAGGCTGGGTCAGCCTGCTGCAGGAGCGGCTGTCCAAGTCAGGGTACGGACAGACCGTGGTGAACGCCAGCGTCAGCGGCGAAACCACCAGCGGCGGCAAGAACCGCCTCGCCCGCGCACTCGACAAGCACAAACCCGCCATCGTGATCCTGGAGCTCGGCGCCAACGACGGCCTGCGTGGGCTGCCCCTCCCAGCCGCCCGCGAGAACCTCGGCGCCATGGTGCGCGCTGCCAAGGACCGCAAGGCCCGCGTGCTGCTGGTCGGCGTGCAGCTGCCCCCGAATTACGGTGCTGCGTACACCACGCGGTTCCGCGACCTGTATGTCGCCCTTGCGCGCGAGCACCGTACGGCCCTCGTGCCCTTCCTGATGGAAGGCGTCGCGCTGGACGCGTCGCTCATGCAGGCTGACGGCCTGCATCCCAACGCGGCCGGCCAGCCCCGGCTGCTCGACAACGTCTGGACCGCCCTGAAACCGCTGCTCTAGGTATCCCCGCATGGACAAGCTCTGGTTGAAGGAATATCCGCCCGGCATTCCGGCGGAAATCGATCCCTCGCAGTACGCCTCGCTCAAGGCGATGGTGGAAGAAAGCCTCAAGCGGCATGCTCGCCACGAAGCCTATGTCCTGATGGGCAAGGCACTGACCTATGGCGAGCTGGACACGCTTTCCGCCCGCTTCGGAGCCTGGCTGCAACAGCAAGGCTTCGCGAAAGGCGATCGCATCGCCATCATGCTGCCGAACCTGCTGCAGTATCCGGTGGCCATGTTCGGTGCGCTGCGTGCCGGGCTCATCGTCGTCAACACGAACCCGCTTTATACCGGCGACGAGCTGCGCCACCAGCTGCTGGACTCCGGCGCCACCGCCATCGTCATCCTCGAAAACTTCTGCCACGTCCTGGAGAAAGTCGTCGGTGATACGCAGGTGCGTCGCGTCGTGGTCACCGGCGTGGGCGATTTGCTCGGCTTCCCGAAGGGCGCGATCGTCAACGCCGTCCTGCGCCATGTGAAGAAACAGGTTCCGGCCTGGAAGATCGACGGTGCGGTGCGGCTACGGCAGATCCTTCGTGACGACTCACTGTCCCTGCAGCCCGTCACGCTTAACGGCGACGACATCGCGTTCCTGCAGTACACCGGCGGCACGACCGGCATCTCCAAGGGCGCGATGCTGTCCCATCGCAACATGGTCGCGAATTCACTCCAGTGCCGCGCCTGGCACCAGCAAGTGCCCATCGAAAACGCGACCTACATCATCGCGCTGCCGCTGTACCACATCTTCTCCCTCACCGCGAACTGCCTGCTGAGCACACTCGTCGGAGGCCGCGGCATCCTCATTCCGAATCCGCGTGACTTCGGCGCGTTCGTCAAAGAACTGATCCGTCATCGACCGGATGTGCTTTACGGTGTGAACACGCTGTTCAACGCGCTGATGAATGCACCAGGCTTCGGCAAGATCGACTTCAGCCATCTGATCGCTACGGTCGGCGGTGGCATGGCCGTGCAGGCCAGCGTCGCAGAACGCTGGCAGCAACTCACCGGCTGCCCGTTGTCCCAGGGCTGGGGTCTGACCGAGACCTCGCCCGTAGCGACCGTGAACAAGTTGAAGGACACGCACTTCACCGGAGCCGTCGGACTGCCGTTGCCCTCCACAGAAATCACCGTGCGTGACGAAGCCGGCGAAGAGGTTGCACTCGAAGAATCGGGCGAGATCTGCGTGCGCGGGCCGCAAGTCATGTGCGGTTACTGGCGGCGCGACGATGAGACCGCAAAGGTGATGCTGCCCGGCGGCTGGCTGCGGACCGGCGACGTCGGCCGCATGGACATGAAGGGCTACGTGTTCCTGGAAGACCGCAAGAAGGACATGATCACCGTGTCCGGCTTCAAGGTGTATCCGAACGAAGTGGAAGCCGTCGCTGTGCGCCATCCAGGCGTGTTCGAAGCCGCAGCGATCGGAGAGCCAGACGAGCGCTCCGGCGAAGTCGTCTCGCTATACGTCGTGAAGAAGGATGCATCCGTGACCGCCGAGGACATCACGGCGTTCATGCGCAAGTCACTGACGTCCTACAAGGTCCCGAGAAAGATCTACTTCCGCAACGAACTTCCCAAGACGAACGTCGGCAAGATCCTCAGGCGCGCTTTGCGCGACGCTTAGTCTTGGGGGGTGGTTTGGTTTCCCCACAGCCAGCATCAGGTTCAGCTTCGCGGAACAGATAGACGCCCAAGCCGACAGATTCAACCGGCCCGAGTTGTGCTGAATCGAACACGTTTGCAACATGCCATTTATCGACCGCGGCCAATAGAGATGTCGCTCGTTCAGCAAAGTTCCTCAGAAAAAGGCCGACCATTTTTGCGGGAATTCGCTCAAGAACTTTAAGGTCGTTAATTTCACCGGAATTCATCATGAAATTGCCTCTGTAGGCACTTTCACCAAATGCTCTGCATTTCGCAGATATATCGCGAAAACTCGATAGACGTTGACTCATCTTCTTGGCGACTTGAGGATTGAGCGCCACTGTCTTATCAATGCCTCGCTCTGCAAATCCAAGCCTTTCCAATTCTTTCAGAACCGACATATGAGGGACGTCGGGAACCAATTCTCGTACCAGGGTCTTAAAAGACCCCTCACCGGAATCAATTGAAAGAACTCGCGGCCGACCTTTTTTTTCTAGGTACTTCGGGCAGTTCTGCCAGTGTCGGATGACACTCCACGCAGGCGACTCTAGATCTGACAACTCGGAATTGAGTTGAGAAATCAAGTCTGGCAACTCCTTTCTAGTAAGCCCCGTAATTGCAGAAACCTGCGAGGTACTTACTTTCTTAGCTGACTTAGCGGCAGATAACTCTGCCTTCCCAGCCAGAGCGAAAGCACGACGTGAGGCCTTTAGAAAGGCACTCGCGTCGAAACCCGCGCTAACAGCAGCACGTGCGAACCACTCGAGCGCAGCAACGAGTTC
>CANGMU010000257.1 GCA_947454665.1 Pseudomonadota bacterium
AAGGGCCGCAGGTCGATGTCCCTGGCTTCGATACGACCCGTGAAGCTTCCCGGGTCGGGCTGCGCGCGGCCGCGGGCGACCAGGCTGCCGCCGGCACCGACGCTGACGGCGAGTTCGACGTCGATGGGCTTTGCGAGGTCCTGCGTCAGTCCCGTGACATGCAGTCCGAGGTCATGCAGGACGACACGCGGAACAGGCTTTATTCCTCGGTCTTCGAGAGACAGGTCTGAATCGGCGATGGTGAGTTCGGGCAGGCTCCACCGCCACGCCTGCCCGCCTTGCGTGGACGGCTGCGTCCCGGCGAGTGTCGCGAGATTGAGGCTGCCGTCCCCGTTGCGCCAGGCCTTCACGCTCAGGCCTTCAAGGGACAGTTGCGCAAGGCTGGCTTCGCGCTGGCTTGAATCGATACGGCCGTTGCGGGCCGTGACCGACTTGATTTTCAGGATCCCGGTCGAGTCGCCGCGCCCACGCAGCGATGCATCGGTCACGGTCAGCTGTGCGAGCTGCGCCAAGTAGACCAGTGAGGCGCCCGAACCGTCGAAGCTGGCGCGCGCGGTCATCGACAGGCTGCCACCCTGCGTTTCGAATGTCAGGACATCGCCCAGGTAACGCGCGGGCAGGTCGATCGGCAAGGCTGTCAGGTTTACTTCAGCATCTGCCTGTTGCGTCGACAGGTGCAGGTGGCCGCGCAGTGCCAGTTGCGCACCATCCTTCGTGTTGGCCTGCAGCGTCAGTGCATCCTGATGCGCGCCCGCCGTACCGAAATCGGACAACTGCAGCGCCAGTCGGGAGAGCGGCAGCGCGAAGCCCGGCGGCAGGTCGAGTCGCTTGAACTGGGCCTGCTTGCTCTCAAGAGACAAGGACTCGATGAGCCAGCGTGCAGCGGGCTTGCCATCGTCAGGGCCCGCCAGGAGCGCGAGTTCCTCGAGGTTCAGTTGCCCGCGCGCATTGATCGTGGCCTGAAGTTGCAGGCCTTCGATGCGGACGTCCGCGAGAACGGGCGCGCGCAACCACAGGCTGCGCAAAGGCCGGATCCGCAGCTCCGCACGCTGCCAACCCAGCATCGGGCTGCCCTGGGCGTCCGGCAGCTGGGCGTCTTCCACCGTGATGCGCAGCCGGAATGGATCGACGTGGATATCACCGAAGCTTGCGCTGCGGTGCATCCTGTCCTGCACCAGATCGGCTGCGACTTCACGCAGCACCCTCGGTGCAGCCCACTGGCACGCCGCCGCCCAAGCCACGGCCAGCGCGACGAGGCTTGCCGCACAGACAGCGGCGCGATGACGTGTACGGGCTTGCATCAGAGTGCGAAGTCTACTTACTTCCCTCCGGTCAGGAGCGGGCTAGAATCAACTTGCCCTCACCTATTTCATGCGGAGAGTCGTCATGTCCGAGACAGCCAGCGTCGACCGACTGAAAGAGGATGTCCGGCAGGTGATCGCCGATTTCGAGGCGCTCCTGAAGGCCACTGCCGGCGATGCGGGAGAGCGTGTTGGCGAGGTGCGCAATCGTGCCGAGCACACGCTGCGCCAGGCGCGGCAACGCCTCGACGACCTCGAGGACGACACCCTCGCCAAGGCCCGACGTGTCGCTGGCGACGCGGACCAGTACGTGCGCGACAACCCCTGGCAGTCCATCGCCGTGGCCGCGGGCGTTGCCTTCCTGGTCGGCGTGCTGGTCAGCCGGCGCTGACCGCCATGCGGGACACCGAAGAACTTCCAGGCCCTGCACCGCACGGCATCCTCGATTCGCTCCGCCGCGTGCTGTCGACGGTCATCGAGCTGCTCTACACGCGCGCTGAATTGTTCACCACGGAAGTGGAGGAAGAATTCCATCGCGCCGCCGGGCTGCTGATCTGGGCCCTGGTCGCGATCATCGCCGGGGGCTTCACCATCCTGTTGCTCTCGCTCACGATCGTGATCGCATTCTGGGACGACCATCGCCTGTTGGCTGCTCTGGGCGTGACGGTCCTCTTTGCCGGCGTGTTGCTGACCGCGCTGATCACCTTGCGCCGCCGCCTGAAATCCCGACCGCCGCTCTTGGCCGAAACGCTGGCCGAGCTGCGCCGCGACCGCGATGCGCTCGCGAGGAAAGATCGTGGCTGAGCCGTCCCGCTCGGACATCCTCGCCCGACGGCGGACTGTGCTCGTCGAGCGCAGCCGTCGATTGCGTGAAACGCTGGCGATGGAAGGGGTGCGCATCGGCGGGCAACTGGGGATCCTGGACCGGGGCTTTGCGATGGCGCGCCAGTTCACGCGGCAGCCTCTGCTCATGGCCGGCGTGGCCGCCGCCTTGCTCTATCTGCGACCGTTTCGCGCGATGAAGTGGGCGGCGCGCGGGGCATTGCTGTTTTCGGTCGGGCGCAAGCTGTACAGCGCGTTCGGCAGTCGCCCCGGCGCTCGGCCCGAAGGGCGCGAAGACCCGCCGACCTTCATCTGAAGGCCGGCATTGCGGCGTCAGCCGCCGGAGCGCTTCGCGTCGTAACCGAGTTTCTGCAGTTCGGCGACCAGTCGGTCGCGATGTTCGCCCTGGATCTCGATCACGCCATCCTTTACGGCACCGCCTGCCCCGCAGGCCTTCTTGAGCTTCACCCCCAGCGCCTCGAGGTCTGCGGCTGACAAAGGCAGGCCGGTGACGACCGTGACGCCCTTGCCGCCGCGGCCGGATACCTCGCGGCCCACGCGCACCTTGGGCGGACCTTTGGAGGTCGGTGCGGGCTTTGCAGGCTGCGGGGGCGGTCGGTCCATCACCACGCCGCGATAGGTGTACTTGGCTTTCATCGAGCATCCGCGCTTTTTGGGTAGACTGGCCGCAAACAACGACAAGGGGGGCACTAATGTCCACGAAGCCGGGTCTGCTCGACAAGGCGCGCATCGTCGCGTCACCAGGATTCAACCGCTGGCTCATTCCGCCGGCGGCACTCGCCATCCACCTCTGCATCGGCATGGCCTACGGATTCAGCGTGTTCTGGCTGCCGTTGTCGAAGTCGCTGGGACAGTCCTGTCCCGCGGACATCGGCTTCCTGCAGATGCTGGTGACGACCACCTGCGACTGG
>CANGMU010000258.1 GCA_947454665.1 Pseudomonadota bacterium
ACCGGGACCCGGCGGGTCCTCGAGCTTCTGCCCTGGATGGCCGACGACGCGATCCTCCATCATCAGGAGGTTGGCGCCTTCGATCAGCAGCAGGGCCTGCCGCCGCACTTCCTTCCATTCCTTGTCGCTGCGCGGCTGCCGTTCCTCGGTGCCCTTCGGACCGCTGACCGTGGCCACGGATTCCCAGAGGAAATCCGCAGCCGGGTCGATCTGGCCGGCCATCAGGTCGAGGATGCTGGCCACGGGCTTGTACGGCGGCGGCGGCGGCGAGGCCGGCGCGGCCGCTTCGCGGCCACAGGCCGCGAGCATCACAAGCACCGGCACCGCCCATGCCATCGCACGCCGCGACGTCATCAGACGAGCGCCTTCTTGAACAGCTCCAGCATGCGCGCCCAGGCCTTTTCTGCCTGAGCCGGGTTGTAGACCTGCGAATCGATCGCGCACCAGCCGTGCATCGCACCGGCATAGACCTCGATCTCCGCCGGAAGCTTCGCGGCGGCGAAGGCTTCGCGCAGCAGGTCCTTGGCTTTCGGGTCGGACTTGTCGTCGTTCTCGGCGATGGCGAAGAGGTACTGCGCCTTCATCTTCGCGACGAGCAGATGCGGGCTGTCCGGCTTGTCCGTTGCCAGGCCGCCACCGTGGAAGGAACCGCCGGCACCGATGCGATCCGGCAGCGCCGCCGCCGTGCGCATCGTGAGCGGACCGCCCATGCAGTAGCCGGTCGTGCCCATTTTCTTCTTTGTGTCGACGACAGTCTGCTTGTCGAGCCAGGCGACGAAGGCCTTCGCATCGACCACGTTCGTCTCGGCCGTCAGCGATCCCATCAGGCCCATCAGGCGCTCGCGCGTCGCCGGGTCGGAGAAGCTCGCGCCCTCGGCGGTCGGTGCCTTCTGCTTGCGGTAGAAGGGGTTCACGACGAGCACTGCATAGCCGGATTCGGCCAGGCGCTTGCCCATCGTTCGGAAGGCCGTCCGCAGGCCGAAGATGTCCGGCCACACGAGCACGGCCGGGTGCTTGCCCTTAGACGGGTGCACGAAGTAGGCATCGCAATCGCCATCCGGCGTCTTGATGACCACTTCCATCTCCATGACGGGCAGCGCCTCGGCGGCACCGGCTACGCCCGGAACCAGCGACACCATGCCGGCACCCAGTCCCATGGCGCCGAACTGACGGCGCGACAGCTGCGCGGCCTCAGCGTACTTCTGCATCAGTTCGAAATCATCGTGCTCGCACATCGCGTCATCTCCGAAATGTTGTTGTGGAAGACCCCCGGATCCTTGTGATGTTGCGCCGGACCGGGAGTCTCCCGCAAGCCTCACGCGGCAGGCATTTGCGAGGCATCCACCCAGTTGCCATGCAGGCCGGAACGCAGGCGGAAAGGCAGCTTCACGCGTGCGACAGGACCCTTCTCCACGGCAAGCGCATCGAGAATGACCAGCTCTGTCAGGTTGGCGACGAGGTTGTCGGCCAGCACGATGAGGTAACCGTCACCTTCCGGGGCATCCTTGCTGCGCGGCACGAAACAGGGTTCCTGCAAGTGGTACTCCTCACCCGCCCACCAAACCGACTCATAGCCGTTGGTCATGTTCTTGTAGCCGATGTTGGCAAAGCCCGGCCCGCAGCCCTTCGTGAAGGGCTTCGACGGATCCGCCACGAGCCACCAGGCATGGTGGTGCCTGAAGGTCTGGAAGCGATCGTCGATGCGCGGGAATTCGCCCCCCATCGAACTCAACCGCGTGACCTTCTTGAACTCGTCGCCAGTCGATGCGTAATCAACGATCCAGCGCGTCGGCAAAGCCAGCGCTTCCATCGGGTTGAACGGCGATCCATCGAGATCCGGGAAGAAATGCAGTCCGTTGCCCCTGGACACCGGGACATCGAAGAAGATTTTCGTGCCTTCGTTCCAGGCGTTGAAGACATGGCAGGCGTTCTGGTTCGGGGCCTTGAACCAGCGGATGTCCTTGGCGTCGCCCTGGCGCGGCATCACGCCAAGATAAACGGGCAGTGTCTTGTCGAAACCGAAGTGGGGCTTGTTGGCCTGCAGGCGTTCCCAGCTCGACACCATCGGTGCGATGGGAAAGATCACGTAATCCTGCGTGACGCCGAAGTCATGCATCATGCAGTAGTAAGGGGCCTTGAACCACACCTCCTTCAGCAGTTCACCCTGCGGACTCACTTCCATGTAAGTGCAGTCGGTCGTCAGCGGACCGGACGAGCCATAGCCGAAGGACACCATGTTGCCGGTGACCGGATCGATCTTCGGATGCGCAGAGAAGGTCTGGCCCTTCATGCGGCCGCCGAAATCCGTATAGCCCTTGGTTTCCAGCGTCCACGGGTCCATCACGATCGCCGGACTGTCTTCCTTCAGCGCATACAGCGTGCCGCCGTGCACGAAGGGATTGGTGTTGCCGGTGCCGCGGATCTTGCCCTCGACGCTCGCGTCATCGGTGAGCGGATTGCGGTATCGGCCGAACAGCGCCCGGCCAGCGGCCTTTTCGAGCTTGAGCTTGTCGGTCTCGACGTAACGCTGCGTGAAGCGCACCTGCCCGTTGTCGAAGTCGAACCGGGCCAGCAGCCCATCCCCGTTGAAATAGACGTCCTCTTCCGTCATGCGGGGGAAGAGCGGGTCGGGCTGGATCCGGAAAAACGCGCCCTTGAGGTGGTGCGGCACCTCGCCTTCTACGGGCAGGTCCGGGACCTGGCCCTCGAAGCGGCCCGGTGCGGCCGGGTTCAGGTAGTAATTCGTATCGGTCTGGAAATGGGCCATGACGCTCTCCCCCTGCAAAGACAGGGGGAGATTGTTGCGATCGCAACCTCGTCGCGCGATACGGAAAAGCCGCAGCAGTCTGCGGCCTTGCCGGATTTACCGACCCCAGAGCCTCTTCGACGCGATGCGCGCGCCTTCGACCATCGCAGCCATCTTCATGTACGCGATGTCCGGCTCGACAGGACCAAAACCCGCGAAGGTGCCAAAGCCGCAATCCGTGCCGGCCACGACGCGTTCCTTACCGACCAGCGACGCGAATTTCTCGAGCCGTTCTG
>CANGMU010000259.1 GCA_947454665.1 Pseudomonadota bacterium
CGACCCGATCAATCTCGCAAAGCGTGGACAGCAGGGATTCCATGCGGTCCAGCGGCCAGGCGTTGGGTCCGTCCGAAAGCGCCCGGGACGGATCGGGATGGGTTTCCATGAAGACACCCGCGCAGCCTGCGGCCACGGCGGCACGCGCGAGCGTCGGCACAAATTCGCGCTGGCCGCCCGAGGCGCTGCCCTGCCCGCCCGGCAACTGCACGGAATGCGTGGCATCGAACACGACCGGGCAGCCGGTCGCGCGCAGCACGGGCATCGCGCGCATGTCGGAGACGAGGTTGTTGTAGCCGAAGGTGAAGCCGCGCTCGCAGACCATGATCTGCGTGTTGCCGGTGGAACGCGCCTTGTCGACGACGTTCTGCATTTCCCATGGCGAGAGGAACTGGCCTTTCTTGATGTTCACGGCCTTGCCGGCCGAGGCCACGTTGACGATGAAGTTCGTCTGGCGGCAGAGGAAAGCGGGCGTCTGGAGGACATCCACGACCGCCGCGACCTCGTTGATCGGCGTGTCCTCGTGGACGTCGGTGACCACCGGCACGCCAAAGGTCTTGCGTACGTGCTCGAGGACCTTCAGGCCCTCGGCCATGCCAGGACCGCGGAAGCTTTTCACCGAAGAGCGGTTGGCCTTGTCGAAGGACGCCTTGAAGACATAGGGCACGCCAAGGCGCTTCGTGATCTCGACCATGCGACCGGCGATCTCTTCGACGATCCCTGCGCTTTCGATAACGCAGGGGCCGGCGAACAGGAACAGCGGCTTGTCGTTGCCGACCTCCTGACCGGCGAGCTTCAAGAGGCCGCCTTCGCTTCGCGCGCCTTGCGCGCGGCCCGGATGAAGCCCGTGAACAGCGGGTGGCCATCGCGTGGCGTCGACTTGAATTCAGGGTGGAACTGCGTGGCGACGAACCACGGATGCGACGGCAGCTCGACGATCTCGACGAGGCCGTCCGGCGACAGGCCGGAGAACTTCAGGCCACCCTGCTCGAAGCGCTCGAAGAAGTTGTTGTTGAACTCGTAGCGGTGGCGATGGCGTTCGCGGATGACATCGGCGCCATAGAGCGTGCGAGCCGTCGTACCGGCCACCAGATTCACGTCCTGTGCGCCGAGCCGCATCGTACCGCCCATGTCGGAAGCGTCGCTGCGCGTCTGCAGGCCGCGACCCTGGTCCTGCCACTCGGTGATCATCGCGACGACGGGGTGACCCGAATCGCGGTTAAACTCGGTGCTGTGCGCATCCTTCATGCCCAGCACATGACGGCCGAATTCGATGATCGCGACCTGCATGCCGAGGCAGATGCCCAGGTAGGGCACGCCCTGTTCGCGCGCAAAGCGCACGGCCTGGATCTTGCCCTCGATGCCGCGTTCGCCGAAGCCACCCGGCACCAGCACGGCGTCCATGCCCTGCAGGCAGGCATCGCCCTTGGTCTCGAGGTCGGTGGATTCGATGTAGTGGATGTTGACGCGCGTGCGCGACTGGATGCCGGCGTGCTTGAGCGCCTCGTTGAGCGAGATGTAGGAATCCCGGTTCTGCATGTACTTGCCGACCATGGCGATGTCGACCGAGCACTCAGGATGGGCGTTCGCCTGCACGACGCGATCCCATTCGGCCAGGTCCACCGGCTTGGCCTGCAAGCCGAGACGTTCCACGACGATCTCGTCGAGCTTCTGCGCATGCAGGGCCTGCGGGATCTTGTAGATGTCATCGACCTCGACGGCACTGATGACCGCGCGCTCATCGACGTTGGTGAACAGCGCGATCTTGCGGCGCTGTTCGTCCGGCAGCGGATCCTTGGCGCGGCACAGCAGGATGTCCGGCTGGATGCCGATGCCACGCAGTTCCTTCACGGAATGCTGGGTCGGCTTGGTCTTGATTTCGGAAGCCCCCACGGTGGGGACCAGCGTGAGGTGCATGTAGACGCAGGCATTGCGACCGAGCTCGACGCCCAGCTGGCGGATGGCCTCGAGGAAGGGCAGCGATTCGATGTCGCCGACCGTGCCGCCGATCTCGACCATGCAGACGTCGGCGTTGCCGGCGCCGAGCATGATGCTGCGTTTGATCTCGTCGGTGATGTGCGGGATGACCTGCACCGTCGCGCCGAGGTAGTCGCCGCGACGCTCCTTGGCGATGACGCGCTCGTAGATGCGGCCCGTCGTGAAGTTGCTGTGCCGACCGGTCGTGGTGCGGACAAAGCGCTCGTAATGGCCGAGGTCGAGGTCCGTTTCGGTGCCGTCGTCGGTGACGAAAACTTCACCGTGCTGGAACGGGCTCATGGTGCCCGGGTCGACGTTGATATACGGGTCGAGCTTGACCATCGACACGCGCAGACCCCGGGCTTCCAGGATGGCACCCAGGGACGCGGCGGCGATGCCTTTCCCCAATGAGGAAACAACGCCACCGGTGACGAAAACGTATCGGGTCATGGGGGAATTACCGCCGCTTGAGACTGTGAGGAGAGCGCACGGCTCGATCCGTGACGACGGAATGCAATTTTAGCGAAAGCTTACGGTCGTCGCCAGACGAAACGACCTCTCCGAGCAGAACCGACGACCGCTTTCAGCGAGGGATCACACCAGAGATCCGCCACGGCAAGCAACCGGGCAGATTCGAACAGCAAGGGCACGGCCTCGCGACGCCAGGCAGGCACGCCAGATTCGCGCAGCAGCGACTTCAGGTCACAGACCGGGGTGCGGCGCCCGACATCCTGCCGCGTGCCCACGGTCAGCAGGGCCGGCAGCCGTGCCAGATCCAGCTCCCCATGCGGATCCTCCCGCAATTCCAGTGATCCGCCGCCCGGCAGGGCGAGGCGACGGCGACGCGCCCAGCGCCAGTCCAGCGGGGTCGCGACGCCCTTCCGGTCCTTCGGACCCTGCGCGAGCAGCAGGCCCGCATGGCGGCGGACCTCGGCACCGGGCCAGCTGACGCAAGGCTGAGCATCCTCGCGCGCATCGAAGAGACGCAACACCTGCGCGAGACGGTCCTCATCGGGGACCGGC